>DHAI01000004.1:0-19974 GCA_002397355.1 Ruminococcaceae bacterium UBA4958
GCTGTGCCGGGGGGTGACTATTTATCAACGATAAGGACTGAAACGGAGGAAGACAAATGAGTGAAACGATACAGGTAAAAACAAGGGATCAGATTGCGGAGTCCGACAAATGGAACGTCGGACTGATCTACCCGGACGTAAAAGCATGGGAAGCGGATTTCACCAGGCTGCACGAGGAAGTTGCACGCGTCCCGGCTTTCCGCGGCAGACTGAAGGAACCTGAGCAGCTTCTGAATTTTTTCCGCCTGGACGAACGGCTGGCACAGCTTGCGGGAAAGCTGGACGTCTACGCAAACCTGCGTTCCGATGAAGATACCTCCAACACCGCTTTTCTCGCGCTGAAATCGAAAATCGGCGCCTATCTCGCGGAAGTGGAAGCCGCGCTGTCCTTTTTCGTCCCCGAGATCCTGTCTTACCCGGACGGGACGATAGAAAACGAGATCAAAGCGGAACCCAAACTGGAGCTTTACCGGTTTGAACTGAGTAAAATATTAAAAGCGAAGCCGCACACGCTCGACCAAAACGGCGAGAAAATCCTGGCGTCCTTCACCGACAGCATGAGGGCCCCCGAGAACACCTATACGGTGCTCTCCAACGCGGATCTGACGTTCGACCCGATCCACGACGAAAAAGGGCGGGAAGCGGAACTGAACGAAAGCAACTATTACCGCTTCATCATCTCGAAGGACCGCCGGGTCCGGAAGGAAGCATTCCAATCGCTGTTCCGCGGATTCGGAAAATTCCGCAACACCTTTTCCTCCCTGCTGAGTTCCTCCGTGAAAAACTTCACGCTGGAAGCAAAGCTGCGCCACTACCCCTCCGCGCTGGAAGCGTCGCTCGACCCGAACGACATTTCAACGGAGGTGTACCGCAAGGCGGTGGAGACGATCCACGCGAATCTCGGCGCTCTGCACCGCTACGTCGCCGTCAAGAAAAAGCTCCTCGGCCTTCCCGACATCCATATGTACGACCTGTATGTCCCCGTCATCGACGTACCGGACGTGCGTTATGGGTTCGACGAGGCCGTCCGCATTGTGGAGGAAGGCCTCGCGCCGCTCGGAAAAGAGTATCTGGAGCTCTTCGGCAAAGGCGTCCGGAGCGGATGGATCGACCGCTACCCCAACAAGAACAAGCGCTCCGGCGCGTATTCCTCCGGCTGCTACGACACCCAGCCTTACGTCCTGCTGAACTACGACGGCACGCTGGACGACGTTTCCACGCTTGCGCATGAAATGGGCCATTCCCTCCATTCCTATTACTCCAATCACACGCAGCCCCGCATCTACGCGGACTATGTCCTTTTCTGCGCCGAAGTGGCGTCCACGACGAACGAAGCGCTGCTCATCCATCACCTGATCGATAAGGAAACGGACCGGAAGCAGAAGCTCTACCTCATCAACTCCCAGCTGGAGCAGATCCGCACAACGGTGTTCCGCCAGATCATGTTTGCCGAATTCGAGCTGTTTACCCACGAAAAGGCCGAACAGGGCATCCCGCTTACGGCGGACGACCTCAGCGCCTTCTGGCACGAGATCAACGTGAAATACTACGGCCCGGAAATGACGGTGGATCCGGAGATCGACATGGAATGGGCGCGCATCCCGCATTTTTACAGCGACTTTTACGTTTACCAGTACGCGACCGGCTACGCCGCGGCGAATTCCTTCGCAAACAGCATCCTCGGCGGCGCGCCCGACGCGGTGGAAAAATACAAGGGCTTCCTGAAAAGCGGCGGAAGCGACTATCCCATCAACATTCTCCGCAGGGCTGGCGTCGACATGGAAACCGCAAAACCGATGCAGGACACCATGGATACGTTTCAGAACCTCCTTTCCATGCTGGAAAAAGAAACCGGCTGATCCATCGTCTTCGGACCAGACAGGAAACGGCGTACAGCTTTCCGCTGCACGCCGTTTTTGTCGTCTCATTCCCTGATGGAAAAATCGCATGAAATTCACGGCGGACCGTGAAACCGAAGCTTGCCCCGAACGCGTTATCGTTCCGCCCCGGCTGTTTTCCGGGCTTCTGCGTCCTGTTCTTGCCGCGGCTTTTCGGCTTCGGAATCGTTTGCAAGATGCAGCTTATCGAAAATCCAGAAAAGCAGGCCGAGAAGCATGCCGACTACGCTGGCCAGCACCATGCCCTTCAGCTCCACCTGGCCGATTTCCAGGCTGACGCCGGAAAGCCCCGTCACAAACACGATCGCCGTCAGGATCTGGTTGCGCGGCCTGTCGTAACTGACTTTTTTGTCCACCAAAATGCGCAGCCCGGAGGTGCCGATCATGCCGTAAAGGAGGAAGGAAACTCCGCCGATCACCGGCTGCGGGATCGTTGCGATCAGAGCGCTCATCTTCCCCAGCAGGCCGCAGAGAACGGAAAGCACGGCGGCGCCCCCGATCACCCACACGCTGTAAACCCCCGTCATGGCCATGACGCCGATATTCTCGCCGTACGTCGTTGTGGGCACGGAGCCGATCAGTCCGGAAACCGTTGTGGAGATGCTGTCCCCCAGAAGGGAGCGGTGCAGACCCGGGTCTTTCAGAAGATCCCTTCCCACCACCTTGCTGGTGACGATCTGATGACCGATATGCTCGGAGGCGATGACCAGAAGGACCGGCAGCATGGTGAGCATGGCGTCAGGATGGCCGAAGTCGGCAATCTGGAAATGCGGCAGGGAGAAAAAGCCGGCCTGCACCACCGGCGCAAAGTCGATGATCCCCGCGAAGGCGGCCGCGATGTAGCCGGCAACGATGGCAATCAGGATCGAGAGGGCGGAAAGGAAACGGCGGAACAAGATGGAACCAAAGACCGCCACGCAGACCGTCACAAGGAACACAACCACGTTTTTGGGGTTCACCGGCGCCTTCGCCGTCGCGATCAGCCCGCCGTTGCTTGCAGCATTTCCCGCAAGCTCGAGCCCGATCAGGGCGACTACGGGTCCCATGGCCGCCGGCGGGAGGACAATATCGATCCACTTGGTACCGAACCGGTATATGACGGCCGCCAGGACGCCCATGGCGATCCCGACCACGACAAAACCGCTCTGCGCCACGGCGAACGCCTGCATATGCGTCATGCCGGCGGCCTCGTACTTTGTCATGATGATGAGAGCCGGGCCGATGAACGCAAAGCTGGAGCCCAAATACGCCGGCGCCTTCCCCTTTGTAATCCAAATGAAAAACAGCGTTCCGAGGCCGTTCATCAGCAGCACCACCGCCGGATTGATGCCGAACAGGGACGGCACCAGCACCGAGGCTCCAAACATGGCGAACATATGCTGGATGCTCAGAGGAATCGCCTTCTGAATCGGAGGACGCTCATTCACCTGAATGATCTTTTTTTTCATTTTTTTCTCTCCTTCTTTTTCCCGACAGCCTATTCCCGCCGGATAAAAACTCAAAAAAAAAGCCCGCCCGATTGCATCCGTTGCATCGGTGGCTCTTTTTTACGATTTCTGACGCCGGAACACATTTTTCGGCGCCCCGCAAACGGGGCAAATCCAGTCTTCCGGCAACTCCTCGAAAGGAACAACAGGATCATTAAAAACATAACCGCAAACGGGGCAAATCCAGTTCCCGTCTCCCGTTTCATCTGCCGGAACCTTCTCTTCCCGATAGGTGGGGGAAGCCTCGGGCGCGCGCCCTTTAATCACATGCCGGTAATACTCGTACGTCATGGGACGGCCCTTTACAGATTCGCTCCCCGCGACGACCTCCGCGAGAAAAACGGTATATGCGCCGGCCTCCGTGCGGCCCACGACGCGGCAGAGGAACCAGCAGCAGATATTTTCGCGGACGACGGGCACGCCCTCCGCAAGAACGCGGTGGGTGATGTTCTTCAGCTTGTTGATCCGGCGTCCGGAATTGAATCCGAGGGCGCCGATCACCGCGCCGGAAGTGTCCTCCGAAAGGACGGAAACGGTAAAGATCCCCGTCTTCTCGATGCATTCGTGGGAAAAGCTGGAACGATTGATGCTGACGGCGATAATGTCGGGTGCATTGGAAACCTGGACGACCGTATTGGCAATACAGGCGGAAACGCCATCTTCGCCTTTAACGCCGATGGCATACATTCCGTAGCTCAGCGCACGAAAAATATCGCCCGTCATACCCGTCATCTCCAAGCCGCATTTCATATATTATATCATGCGGTGTCATTGAATGCAAGGCTAATCTCCAGCTTTTCCCTGTTTCTTGATCAGAGCCCAGTAATGCTGAAAAGCAGCCTCCGTTTTGTTCTCGCCGGGCCGGTAGTACACGGCGTCGCGCAGCTCGTCCGGCAGGTACTGCTGAGGTACCCAGTGGTTTGGAAAGCTGTGCGGATACTGGTAAAACTGCCCTTTGTGCGGATTGTCCGCGCCGTCGAAATGCTTGTTTTGAAGCTGGCGCGGGATAGGTCCCGCTTTTCCGTCGCGGATGTCGGCGATAGCGGCGTCAATGGCGCCGGAGGCGGAATTTGATTTCGGCGCGATGGAGACAAGCACCACCGCATCCGCCAGCGGGATGCGCGCCTCCGGTAGGCCGACCTGAAAGGCCGCGTCGACCGCAGCCTTTACGATTGGGATGATCTGCGGGTATGCGAGGCCCACGTCCTCACAGGCGCAGACCATCAGGCGGCGGCATGCGGAAGGCAGGTCCCCCGCCTCCAGCAGACGAGCAAGATAGTGTAAGGCGGCGTTGGGGTCGGAACCGCGCATGGATTTCTGGAAAGCGGAAAGAATGTCGTAATGCTCGTCGCCGCCGCGGTCGTAGCGCAACGCGGAGCGCTGCGTAAGCTCCCGCGCCGTCTCCATCGTCACGCGGCAGGAGCCGTCCGCCGCCGTCTCTCCGGAGAGGGTGCAAAGCTCCACCGCATTGATCGCCTTGCGCACGTCGCCGCCGCACGCGGAAGAGATATATTCAGCCGCTTCTTCCTCCACGGAAATAACGCGGTGCTGTTCCTGTTCCAGGAAATGGAACGCACGCATGACCGCCGCGAGCACGTCTTCCTTTTCCACGGATTTAAACTCGAAGACCGTGGACCGGCTCAGGATCGCTCCGTATACATAAAAATACGGATTTTCCGTCGTCGAAGCGATCAGCGTGACGGAACCGTTCTCAATGAATTCCAGAAGCGTCTGCTGCTGTTTCTTATTAAAATACTGGATCTCGTCAAGATACAGCAGGATGCCGTTGGGAGCCTCCAGCGTATTGACGCGGCTGATGATGCTGTGGATATCCGCCGTGGAAGCCGTCGTTCCGTTCAGCTTGAAAAGGCTGCGTTCCGTGCGGCGCGCGATAATTGAGGCGAGCGTCGTCTTCCCCACGCCCGCCGGGCCGTAAAAGACCATATTGGGGATTTCGCCGGACTCGATGATGCGTCGGAGCGGCTTCCCCGCATCCAGCAGGTGGTGCTGACCGACAATTTCGTCCAGCGTCTGCGGGCGAATCCTGTCCGCAAGTGGAGCAGCCATACAGCAATCCTTCCCTTCCCAAAACTAGAATCGCGCAGGTCGTTTTTGCAGCGCAATGCCAAAAAAGCCGCCCCCGGAAAAATCCGAAGGCGACCGAACCGGCCGGTGACCGGCTCACTGGTAAAGCGGATAACGCGCGCAGAGATCCCGCACGGCGGCGTGGATTTTCTCCCGGGAAGCATCAAAGTCCGAAATGGCAAGGCTGATGCATTCGGCGATCGTGTCCATGTCGCTCTCGTTAAGGCCGCGCGTCGTTACGGCCGGCGTGCCGACGCGCAGGCCGCTTGTGACGAACGGGCTGCGCTTTTCGTTCGGAACGGTATTTTTGTTGGCCGTGATATTGACGGAATCCAGACGCTGCTCCAGCTCTTTTCCGGTCAGTTCCAGGCCGGTCAGGTCAATCATCATCAGATGGTTGTCCGTTCCGCCTGTCACAAGCCTTACGCCGCGCTTGGTCAGGCCGGCCGCGAGCGCTTTCGCGTTCTTCACGATACGGTGGCCGTACTCCTTGAATTCCGGCTTCAATGCTTCGCCCAGGCAAACGGCTTTCCCCGCGACAACATGTTCGAGCGGCCCGCCCTGTGTGCCGGGGAAAATCGCCTTGTCGATCGCTTTGGCATACTGTTCTTTGCAGAGGATTATGCCGCCGCGCGGGCCACGGAGCGTTTTGTGCGTTGTCGTGGTGACGATATCCGCCCACTCGACGGGGTTCGGATGATCTCCGGACGCAACCAGGCCGGCAATATGGGCCATATCCACCATCAGCAGGGCGCCGCAGGCGTCGCAGATCTCGCGGAAACGGGCGAAATCGATGAAGCGCGGATAAGCGCTCGCTCCGGCAACGATCAGTTTCGGTTTTACCCGCATCGCGGTGTCATAGACCTTTTCGTAATCGATGCGGCCGGTTTCCCGGCTGACTCCGTAGGGCACAAAGTTGAAGTATTTTCCGGAAATATTCACCGGAGAGCCGTGCGTCAGATGGCCGCCTTCCGCAAGGCTCATCCCCATCACGGTGTCGCCCGGCTTCAAAAGGGCGAAATACACCGCCGTATTTGCCTGCGCGCCGGAATGGGGCTGTACATTTGCGTGATCGGCACCGAAAAGCTCACAGGCACGCTTGCGGGCAATTTCCTCGACGACGTCGACAAACTGGCAGCCGCCGTAGTAGCGTTTTCCCGGGTAACCTTCGGCGTATTTGTTGGTGAGAACACTTCCCATGGCCGCCATGACCGCAGGGGAAACAATGTTTTCTGATGCGATCAGTTCCAGATTGTCGCGCTGGCGCTGCAGCTCCTGCCCCATCGCTCTGCCGACTTCCGGGTCGGCCCTGGTAACAAAGCCGATGGTATCCATCATATCACTGTACATGCACTTTCATACCCTTTCCCGAACGATTTGTTTTCATTATAGCCCGCTTACCGCCTTTGCGCAATCTTCCTGTGAAATTAAGCGGAAAAGTCCTCGCTTGTAAAGAGGTGATTTTTGTATTAAAATAATAGTAAGCTAGGAATGGAGGGCCAATATGACAAAAAAAAGGCTCGCCGCACTTGCGGTGGAAGCTTTGAAAAAAGAATATCCTGACGCGCTCTGCTCGCTCACCTATACGGACCCCCTGCAGCTGCTCATCGCCACCCGTCTTTCGGCGCAGTGCACCGACGCGCGCGTAAATCTCGTGACGCCCGGCCTGTTTTCCCGTTTTCCGACGCTGGATTCATTCTGCGGCGGGACGCAGGAGGAAATCGAGGAGTACATCCATTCCTGCGGCCTTTATAAGACAAAGGCGCGCGACATCCTTGCCATGTGCCGGATGCTGAAAAACAGCTTCGGCGGCAAGGTGCCGGACACGATTGAGGAACTGACGAAGCTGCCCGGCGTAGGGCGGAAAACGGCGAACCTCATCGTGGGCGATATTTTTCACAAGCCCGCCGTGGTAACCGACACGCATTGCATCCGCATTTCGGGCCGGATTGGCCTGAGCACCGGAAAAAATCCGGCGAAGGTCGAAAAGCAGCTGCGCGCCGTTCTTCCGCCGGCAGAATCAAACGATTTCTGTCACCGTCTGGTGCTGCACGGCCGCGCCGTCTGCACGGCGCGCAGCCCGAAATGCGGAGCGTGCTGCATGAAAGTTTTTTGCAGAAGCGCGGCGCAGGGATGACGGAAAACCATAAAAAATCCGGGGCAACCTACCAAAGGCCGCCCCGGGATTTTTCATGTATTTCTTTTACGTCCCCTGTTCCTTCGGAATATGGAACATCCTGCGCAGTATGAACCCCCAAAACTTCGAGCTCTTCAAAACGACGACCTTCATGAAGCAGACCCCCCTTACTTATGTTCAGCACTGTTTCAGCAGCGCGACACCCAGCGCGATCATGATGACAGCAAGGATGAACATGATCAGCCCCGCCGGGCAGAAACAAGAGAGTGCGAGCCCAATTCCGAACGCGATGCAGAACTGCACCCAAGAACCTTTACAACCCTTTCGGTATCCCTGATGGTTCCACATAAGCGCCCGCACCGCCCCTGCCTCGTTTTGAGTTCAATACCAGTATATACAGATGGGGGGCAACGTGTGAAAAAAGAATCACTTCTCTACAAAAACAAGGGCGTCTCCGCTGGAAACCGTGATCTGCGCCGTTTCTTCCAAAATCCGGTTGCTCGCCCCAAGGGGGATGGAAGACTCCAGCACAGCTTCCTCCAGCGGATATTTCAGGCCGGAATACGTCACTTCACAGGTGGAGCAGCCGAACGGAAAAACGGAAACCGTCCGCCCTTTCATCCCGCTGAGCGTCAGTCTGCCTCCATCCATCAGAAACACGCGGCGGCTTCCGTCCAGGATCACGGCCTTGCAGCCCTGGGAAGCGAGGTATTGAAGAACGCAGAGGCTGGCGAAAGAATGGTCCATTCGTTCGCCGCCCAGAACGCCGTAAAGCTCAAATCGGCGGTAACCGCGCCGCATCCCCTCCTTGACCGCCGCGAAGGTATCGGTATCGTCTTTTTCCACCTTCAGGCGGATTGTCTCCACGTCCTTCGGGAGTTCCGACCGGATGGAATCGAAATCGCCGATCAGAAGATCCGGTATGACGCCGCTTTGCATTGCGGCGTCATACCCGCCGTCGGCACAGACGACAAAGCGATTCTTGCGGTCCATTTCTCGGAGCTCGCCGGCCGCAACCGGAGCGGAACCAATAATCACACAGATTTTTTCTGCCATGGCTTTCGTTCTTTCATCTCCCGATAAATTTCGACATAGCTTTCATGGCGCCGCCGGCTGATCTTTCCTTCCCGAACCGCTTCTACAATCGCGCAGCCGGCCTCACAGGTATGGGAGCACGAGGAAAAGCGGCACCGCCCCAAATAGGGGCGGAACTCTCGGAAACAGAGCGGCAGCTTTTCCGGCGTGACGACACCGGAAAACTGCGTGTCAAGAGAGGAAAAGCCGGGGGTATCCACCACATAACCTCCGTCGGAGAGCTTCAAAAGCTCTACCTGGCGCGTCGTATGGCGGCCGCGGCCGAGTTTTCTGCTGATTTCCCCCGTCGGCAAATCGAGCCCGCTGAACATGCTGTTCAGCAGTGTCGATTTGCCGACTCCGGTGTTTCCGGTAAAAGCAGTTATTTTGCCCGGGAGCAGTTTTTTCAGTTCTCCGGTTCCTTCCCCGCGCGGCGAGGAAACGCAGATTACCCGTATCCCCGCGCCGGAATAAACATCGGAAAGTGCGTCCGGCCGGCGCAGATCGATTTTTGAAATCACGAGGATCGGCTCAATCCCCGCCGCCTCTGCGCCGACGATCGTCCGGTCGATCAGCAGGGAATTCGGCGACGGTTCGCAGGTCGAGACGACGATCACAAGCCGGTCGATGTTCGCCACGGGGGGACGCACAAGAAAATTCCGCCGCGGAAGAATCTCCTCCAGCGAACCGGTTCCGCCCGGCGACACGCAAACCTTCACATGATCGCCGGCAAGCGGCGTGACGCCGATCCTGCGGAAAATTCCCCGCGCGCGGCACTCCAGCACGCCGTTTTGCGTTTCCACATAGTAAAAGCCGTCGATTCCCTTCCGGACCAGCCCTTCCTGAGTGGCTACCATCCGATTCATCTGCCGGAAGCGGAAGACGACGACAGGCCGCCGCTGTTTTCATCCGACGACGTGCCGGCGCTGCTGCTCGGCTGCTTGTAGGCGTACCGCTCTTCCGTTTTCGGTTGTCCGGTATCGAAATTCAGCGTATAAACGCGGTATTCGCTCTCGTCCAGAGTAACCACCAGCGTGTGCTTCCCCGTCTGATCGGAGAATCGAAGCTGCGTGGTCGGATTGTAGGACGGGTTGACGGTTCTGGTATCCACAAGGCTGCCGTCGAGGTAGGATTTCATCACGATATCGTGCTGCACATCCTCCGGCAGGTCCACAAAGACCTCCACCGGTTTTGTAGAGGCTTTGCCCGAGCTGACGACAAAATTCACCTTGCCGCCTTTCTCCACTTTCACGCCGTTCAGCGGATCTGTGGAAATGACGACGTCTTTGTCTTTACCCGTATCGTCCTGGTAGCTTGTCGAACCGATGGAAAGTCCTGCCGCAATGATTTGCGCCTGGGCGTCCGCGAGCGTGTCCCCGGTCACGTCCGGCACGGCAATTCGCTGGTCCAATTTTCCGGAGCTGACGTAGACTTTTACCTCCGTCCCCTTCGCCACCTGCGTGCTGGCGGCGGGATCCGTGCTGACCACATAGCCGGAAGCGATATTGTCGTCCACGACGGTATTGATCTTCGGCGTCAGGCCGATCGCCTTCAGCGCGGCGACCGCATCCGCCTGCGTGCGGTTGGACAGGTCCGGGATCGCGACCGGCTGGCCGCCCTTGCTGACAATCAGCGTGACGGTCGCATTTGATTTCACCGTTTCACCGGCTTTGGGTTTCTGGTCCATGATGAAGCCGACCGCATAATCGGAGCTGTTTTTTTCATCTTTTTTGAATTCAAACGTGTAAGAGGAATTCGGCGTATTCACCACGTCGGTATATTTTTTCCCCACGAAGCTGGGCATTACAATATCTTTCGGAGCCACACTCTGCCCTCTGCGGTATGCGGAAATTGCAAGAGCGGCGGCCGCGATCAGGAAAGCCGCCGCAATGCCGGCGATGACAAGCACGGCCACCGGTTTTTTCTTTTTTTCCGGAACCCGGCTCGCTTCCTCCACATAGTCGTAATTGTCGTTGTAAACCGGCTGCTCCGTATTTTTCACGGAATTGATCGCGTCGATATACTTCGTGGGCTTCTCGTCGATAAAATACTGGTACTGGAAGCGGGCGCTCGGATTGCGGCGGAATTCTTCGATATCGCGCAGCATCTCGCCCGCCGACTGATAACGCAGGGCCGGGTCCTTCTGCATCGCCTTGAGCGTGATCTCCTCCAGCCCTTCCGGAATGGACGGGTTGATCTCGCGCGGGGGCTTCGGGTCCGTCTGTAGCTGCATGATCGCAACGGAAACGGCATTGTCCGCTTCGAACGGAAGGCGGCCGGTCAGCATTTCATACAGCATTACGCCGACGGAATAAATGTCCGTTTTTTCATCGGTATAGTCGCCGCGGGCCTGCTCCGGCGCGATATAATGCACGGAGCCGATCGCCCTGTCCGTCATGGTGCGGGTTTCGTTGTGGGAAAAACGCGCGATCCCGAAGTCTGTCACCTTAATGGTTCCGTCCTGCAGCAGCATGATATTCTGCGGCTTGATGTCTCGGTGGACGATCCCTTTGCTGTGCGCGTGTTCCAGCGCGCGCAGGATCTGGACGACGAAATGGATCGCCTCTTTCCATTTGATGACTTTCTGTTGATCCAGATATTCTTTCAGGGTAATTCCATCGATATATTCTTCCACAATATATTGGATCCTGTCGCCGATGCTCACATCGTAGACCTTTACGATATTCGGATGCGACAGCACGGCGATCGCTTTCGACTCGTTGCGGAAGCGGCGGAGAAACTCCGCGTTCCTGGAAAATTCATCCTTGAGGATTTTCACGGCGACCGTGCGGTCGTCGATAGTGTCGTATGCGCGGTATACGACTGCCATTCCGCCCACGCCGATGACTTCGTGGATCTCATAACGGCCGTCCAGACGTTTGCCCGTATATTTATCCATTTTATTATCAGCTCCTTAAACGGCTTGATCTTCCAGAATGGCAACCGTAATGTTGTCGCCACCGCCGCCCGCCTTCGCGAGTTCTATCAGTTTTTCCGTCAATTGTCCCCCATCCAGCTTTTCCGAAAGCGCAAGGATATTATCCTCATCCACATAATTTGTGAGGCCGTCCGTGCAAATCAACAGGCGGCTGCCTTTCGGTGCCGAAGTTTCATTATAGTCAATATGGATGGACGGTTCAACTCCGAGCGCACGCGTGATGATGTTTTTCTGCGGATGCTTCTTTGCCTGCTGTGCCGTGAGATCGCCCTTTTCCACCATTTCCTGCACGACGGAATGGTCCGTCGTAAGCTGTCGGATTTCTCCGCCCGCGATCAGATAGGCGCGGCTGTCGCCCGCGTGGGCGACATGCACCGTGCCGCCGGAAACGATTGCGGCGACCACGGTCGTTCCCATGCCGGTGAGGGCCGTATTGCTCCCCGCCGTTTCATGCACCGCCTCATTTGCGCGGATGATAGCCGCAGCCAGCAGGCTTCTGATATCGTCTCCGGTCATGCCGTCGCGGTAACCGGAGAGCAGCGCGGCGGAAATCTCCTGCACGGCAAGGCTGCTCGCGATATTGCCGCCGTTGACGCCGCCCATGCCGTCGCATACAACGGCCCAGGCGGCATTACCGGAAAAAACGCCGCACCGGCAGGCATCCTCGTTCGACTTCCTCACCAGGCCAATATCGCTCTTGCTGAAAACCTTTATCATGGAACGGCCTCCTCCGCAAATCTGCGCCTGAGCTGTCCGCAGGAAGCGTCGATATCCGCGCCGAGCGTTCTGCGGACCGTGGCGTTAACGCCTTCTCCCTCCAGCGTGCCGAGGAATCGCTGCATCACGGCGGGCGGGCTCTTCCGGAAAGGCAGGCCCTCCACCGGGTTCATCGGGATCAAGTTCACATGGCACATGATGCCTTTCAGGCGCCGCGCAAGCTCCCGCGCGCAGTCTCTGCTGTCGTTTACGCCGCCGATCATCGCGTACTCGAACGAAATCCGGCGTCCGGTCCGGCTCTGGTAATAGCGGCAGGCGTCCAGCAGCTCGCCGATTTTCCAGCGGCGGTTCACGGGCATCAGGCGAGAGCGAATCTCGTCGTTCGGCGCGTGAAGGGAAACGGAAAGCGTCAACTGATATTCCTTCTCCGCAAGGTCGTAGATTCGGTCCACGACGCCGCAGGTGGAAAGCGAGATATGGCGCATCCCGACGTTCATCCCGTCCTCGGACGAGACAAGATCGAGGAAGCGCAGCACGTTCCTGTAGTTTTCAAGCGGTTCGCCCATGCCCATCAAAACGATATTGGAAATTCTTACACCGGCGTCAGCCTGGGCCGACTGCACCTGGGCAAGCATTTCGGACGGGGAAAGGTCGCGCGAATAGCCACTTTGCCCCGTGGCGCAGAAAGCGCAGTCCATTTTGCAGCCGACCTGTGAGGAAATGCAGATCGTTCTGCCGTGCTCGTAGCGCATCAGCACGCTTTCCACAAGCTGCCCGTCGTGCAGCCGGAAGAGATATTTCACGGTGTCGTCCAGCTTGGAGCTGTATTTTCGCACGATGTCCGCTCCGGCGATAAAATTCTCCGCCGCGAGCCTTTCCCGCAGGTCTTTGGGGAGGTTCGTCATCTCGTCGAAGCCACGCACCCCGCCGCTCAGCCAGCGGTAAACCTGCCCGGCACGGTAAGCCGGAAGGCCTTCCGCGGTGAAGCGCGCCTTCAGTTCCGGCAATGTTATGGATTTGATGTCTGTCTGGCTCAAAATACCACCCTATCTTTTCCGAAACGCAGAAATAAAGAATCCGTCCGATCCGCCCGCGCGCGGAAACAGCGTGAGCTGGTTTTCCGGCTCGCCGTGCGCGCGTTCCACACCTTCCGGCAAAGAAAGCGCAAGTGGTTCAAAGCATCTGTTTTCACGGGTAAACCTGCCGGCGACTCCCTCATTTTCCGCCGGATTCAGGGTGCAAGTGGAGTAAACAAGGACACCGCCGTTTCGCACCGACTCGGAAGCCTTACTGAGAATACGGTACTGCAAATCCGGCAAACTGTCAATACTTGCCTCAAATTTGTACCGGATCTCCGGCTTTCGGCGGATGACGCCGAGACCGGAACACGGCACGTCGCACAGCACGCGATCCGCCGGATCCGGTCCGGGCTGCGGCGCGGCGGCATCCCGGGACGCAGCGTGAACGATGGAAAGCCCGAGACGTCCGGCGCCCGTTTGAATCAGGCGGACGCGCGCCGGGTACAGGTCGAAAGCCTCGATTTCCCCGCGATTTTCCATGCGCTCCGCAAGGGTAAACGTTTTTCCGCCCGGCGCCGCGCAGACGTCCAGCACCCGTTCGCCCGGCTCAGGCGCCAGAATACGGCAGCAAAGCTGCGAAGCGATATCCTGCACATGGAAAAGTCCATCCGCAAAGCAGCCGGAACGGCGGAGGTCTCCCGCCCCGCGCACACGGACGGCCCCGTCCGGCCAAGGGGCGGGTTCCGCATCAATTCCTTCTCCATGCAGCTTATCTAATAATTGTTGCTCGCTGATACGGGTATTATTCACACGGAGGAAAAGATCCGGCTTCGCCGCCGTCCCCTCCAGGATCTTGTCCGCCAGACACGCGCCGTAGCTTTTCTGCCAGAAGGAAATCAGGTCTTCCGGGCAGGAATAGAAAACGGAACGCCACCGCAGCGGCTGAGCTTTCCGGTCCGGGAACCGCGCTTTGTCCGGTTCCCGCAGCATGCTCCGCAGGACAGCGTTCACGAGGCCGGCTGCGCGGGCCTCCCCGTTCTCCTTTGCCAGCTTGACGCATTCGTTCACTGCGGCCGAGGCGGGTACCCTTTCCAGGTACCGGAGCTGATAGGCGCCGACGCGGAGGATCTCACGCACTGCGGGGGAAAGCTTTGCGACCGGCGTGCGGGAATAAAAGCCGAGAATATAGTCCAGGGTAATGCGGCGCTCCAGGACGCCGTAGTAAATTGCGGCGGCAAGGGCCCGGTCGCGCGGGGATAGCGCCGTTGCGCCGAGGGCCGCGTCGAGCACAAGGTTCGAGTAGCCCTTTTCCTCCTCCACGCGGAGCAGCGCTTTCAGCGCGGTGGAGCGAGCGCCGGCCATCAGTCCCGGTCGCGGCGGCCGCCCGCGATTACCAAAAAGCGGAGCAGCGTAAGGATCGCCGCGAAGCTCGCCGCCAGATAAGTCATGGCGGCGGCCGTGAGTACCCTCTTTGCGCCGGCGAGCTCGTCCGGCGCAAGGATTCCCGTTTCATCCAGCGCTTTTACCGCGCGCCTGCTCGCGTTGATCTCGACCGGCAGGGTGGCCAGCTCGAACAGCACGACGAGCCCGTAAAGCGCGATGCCGGCATATACGACGAAATCGTATTGCACCGGCAGAAACAGGCCGATCAGGATCAATGGCACGGAAAGCCGGGAACCGATATTGGTAACGGGCACGAGGGCGGAACGGACCTTATTGGGCGCATAACCGACCGCGTCCTGGACGGAATGGCCCGCTTCGTGCGCCGCCACGCCGACGGCAGCGACCGATGAAGAACCGTACACGTCCTGGGAAAGGCTGATGACATGGTTTCTCGGATCGAAATTGTCCGTGAGGCTGCCGGCGACCGGCCGGATCATAACCTCCGCTCCGCCGAAGCGCGCCACCGCGTCCGCCGCCTGCGCTCCCGTGACGCCGCGCCGCGTCCGGACGCGGGAGTAGCGGCTGAAGGCGGATTTTACGTAGATCTGCGCCGCCAGCGTGACGATGATCGCTGGAACCATAAAAAGGAAATACGTGTAATCGAAGTAATAAAACCCCATAGTATCACCTCCGGGTTGTCATTCCATTTTTTTGCCGCGGAGCGGATGCCCGCGCAGAAAATCGCTCCCGCTCATCCGCTTCCCACCGTCGGCCTGTACTTCCAGGATCTCCAGCGCCGTCCCGCAGCCGCAGCAAACGACGAAACCGTCGCCGTCCGGCACGACAAGCCCGGCTTCCCCGGAGGTATGCTCAAGCGGCCGGGCACGGTACAGTTTCAGCCTCAGTCCGGCGATCTGGGCGCTCGCAACGGGCCAGGGCACCAGCGCCCGCACCTGATTGTGGATTTCCCGGGCTGTGCGTGTCCAGTCTACGGGCGACATCTTTTTCGATACGAGGGAAACGTAGGTTGCGCGGGAAGCATCCTGCTTCTTCGGGGAAACGGAGCCGCCGCCCAGCGCCGCAAGCGTTTCCACAAGCAGCTGTGCGCCGAGGCGGGACAGGCGTTCCGTCAGCTCCGGCGTCGTTTCGTCGGGTCCGACCGGCGTGGGCTTTTGAAAAAGAATATCCCCTTCGTCGCAGGCTTCGCTCATCAGCATGGTTGTGACGCCCGTCTCGGCGTCGCCGTTCAGGACGGCCGCCTGGATCGGGGACGCGCCGCGGTATTTCGGCAGGAGCGAAGGGTGCAGGTTAACGCAGCCGTATTTCGGGATGCCGAGGATCGTCCGCGGAAGGATCTTCCCGTAAGCGGCGACGACGATCGCGTCCGGCGCAAGCGAAGCGACACGCTCCGCCTGCACGGGGCCTTTCAGGGAACCGGGCTGATATACCGTCACGCCCGCCTCCTCGGCGGCCGTTTTTACGGGCGGGGGCGTCAGCAGCATCTTGCGCCCCTGCGGTTTATCCGGCTGGGTAAACACGGCCGCGATCTCATGCCCCGCGGCAAGAAGCGCGTGAAACGGCGGCACGGCGAATTCCGGGGTTCCCATATAAACAATGCGCATTTTATTTCTCCTTCGCCGATGAAAGCTTTTCCAGTTCCTCATCCGTCAACATCCGCGTCACATGAGTGAGAAAAAGCTTCCCGTCCAGGTGGTCGATTTCATGGCAGGAAACGGTTGCGAGAAGGTCCTCCCCGTCGTACTCAAACGTCTTCCCGTTTCTGTCCTGCGCCCGGACCTTCACATGCTTCGGACGTTTCGTCATGCCCCATTTCCCGGGCACGGAAAGGCAGCCTTCCAAGCTTTCCTGCTCGCCGTCCGATTCCAGAACAACGGGATTGACGAGCTCCCGCACGCCGTCGCCGATGTCGATAACGACCGCTCGGCGCAGGACGCCCACCTGAATAGCCGCAAGACCGACGCCGTTTGCGCTGTGGAGCGTTTCTGCCATATCGTCGAGCAGTTGGGCGAGACGCCTGTCGAATTTTTCCACGGGGCGGCATGTTTTCGCAAGAAAGTTCGCGTCCCGGTCGTTCGTCAGAATATTCCGAATTGCCATCGTCGATTCCTCCAATTCCAGTCTACAAGATCGAATCGGGGTTCAGGTCCGCAAACGCCGTGACGCCCGCGTGTTTCCTTTCCCCCGAAAACCATATTAGAAGCCGGGATACCATCTCCCGGAATTTTTTCCCGTTTCTGCACTTGACAATCAGCTTGTAACGGTACTTTCCGCTGACTTTGCTGACCGCCGCGGGAGAGGGGTTCAGCACGCGCAGAGGCTGATCCGGGTAGTCGGTTTTCGCCACTTCCCGAAGTTCCTGCAAAAAAGAAACGCTTGAGGCGCGCACCTTCGTCTCGTCCGTCCCGACGAAACCAATCATGCACAAATCGGCGAAAGGCGGGTACAGCATGGCGCGGCGAAGCGAAATCTCCCCTCTGTAAAATTCCGGGTAATTCTGATCTGCGGCAAGGCGGATGATTTTATTCTCGGGGGTAAAAGTCTGAATGACGGCGCGGCCCCGGAACCGCCCGCGGCCGGAGCGCCCCACCACCTGCGTCAGCAGATCGAACGCGCGCTCATAGCTTCGGAAATCGTCTCCGTAAAGCGCCTGATCCGCCGAAAGGACACCCACGAGCGTCACGTTCTCAAAATCCAACCCTTTCGCAACCATTTGCGTCCCGACGATAATATCATATTCGCCGTCGGCAAACTGTTTCAGCTTTTTGTCGTAGGCGAAACGCGCCATGGTGGAATCCGCGTCGAGCCGGAGAACGCGCGCCTGCGGAAACAGCTCGGAGAGCTCCTGCTGGGCGCGCTGCGTCCCGAACCCGGAATAATGCACCTGCTCCTCATGGCAGTTCGGACACTCCTTGGTAAACGGGATGGAAAAGCCACAGTAATGGCACATCAGGCGCTGGTTGGCGGCGTGGTATGTCAGCGCAATGCTGCAGTTCGGGCATGTAAGCACATGGCCGCAGGAGCGGCAGGACACAAACGTGTTGTAGCCGCGGCGGTTCAGCAGAAGAATGGACTGCTTCCCCTCCTGCAGATTCTTCTCGATACACTGCGTAAGCCGGGAACTGAAGATCGTGCGGTTCCCCCGCTCCAACTCCCGGTTCATATCGACGACGTCGACCTCCGGGAGCCTGGCGGTGCCGTAGCGGTCGGGCAGCACATTGAAGCCGTATCTCCCGATCTGCGCGCAGTAATAGGTCTCCACCGAAGGCGTTGCGGAAGAAAGCACCAAAAGCGCTTTATGGTAGGCGCACCGGTATTTTGCAACGTCCCGCGCGTGGTAGCGCGGTGAATTCTCGGACTTATAGGTGCTTTCCTGCTCCTCATCCATGATAACCAGGCCGATGTTGCGAAACGGCGCGAAAACCGCCGAACGCGTGCCAACCACAATGGAGGCGTCACCGTTGCGCACGCGCTTCCATTCGTCGAGGCGCTCCGCGAGCGTGAGGCCGCTGTGGAACACGGCGACGCAGGAACCGTACCGCGCGCGGAAAATGGAAATCGTCTGCGGCGTAAGGGAGATTTCCGGCACCATGACGATGACACCGCGTCCGTCTTCTTTCACCCGGTCGATCAGCCGGAGAAAGACGGAGGTTTTTCCGCTTCCGGTTACGCCGTACAGGAGCGAGACTCCCGCCTTCCCGGAGCGGTACTGCGCGTACATACGGCTGTAAGCGGCCTGCTGCGCACCGGAAAGCTCGAAGTCCGCGGGCGGCGGCGGCGCGGGGATTGAAGCGTATGGGCTGCGGTACACTTCCATGTCGTAAAGCTGAACCAACCCCTTCTTAGCCAGCGCGCGGACCACGGCCGGCGTTACTCCCGTAAAGTAGCAGAGCTCTTTCACGGAGGCGCTGCCCGCATCCCGCAGCACGGAAAAAGCCTCTTTCTGCTTCGGCGTCAGTCTCGGCGCGCCCGGCGCATCCGGCGCAATACGCGCCATCTTCCGCTTCGCGTCCCCCACCTGGCGGGTCGTACCGCTGTTTTTCAGAAGAATCCCCTGGGAAACGAGCTCTTCCGGCAACGGGCTGTCTTCCACAAGGCCGAGGGCGCGCAGGAGTTTTTCCCGTTGGACGAATTTCCCGGCTTTGGAAAGATAGGAGATCATCTGCTCCCGCTCCGGCTCAAGCCTCTCGGTGTCCAGTTCCGAAAGCGGTTTCGCCAGGGCGTACTCCGTATGCAGGCGAAGCTGGATGCCCGCCGGGAAAAAAAGCTTCGCCGCCTCAAAAAGCGTGCAGAACGTGTGTTCCTTGAGCCAGAAAACAAGGCCCACGGCTTCTTCGGAAAGAAGCGGGGCCCGATCCTCGACGGAAACAATCCGTTTCAGTTTCCCGGCGTCTTCATCCGGCGGCAGTTTCCGTTTCAGGATGATCCCCTGCCGCTTTCCGTTCGCCGGGCCAAAGGGAACGATCACGCGGCAGCCGCATTGCGCAGCCATATCCAGCCCTTCCGGAACCAGGTAGCTGAACGTCCTGTCGAAATGATAGGCGCAGTTTTCCACCGCGATCTCCGCTACGGCTGCCAAATCCTTCCCCCCTCAGGTAAGGTCGTCGTCGTTCGGGTTGATCTTTTCAACCATCCGGATCTTGTGATGGATATATTCCTGAACGGCAATCTCGACCGGTTTCTCGTCGAGGATTTCCCTCTTTTTTTCCGCTTCCTCGGAGATCTGCCGTGCACGCTTGGCAATGGCAATCACGAGCGAATAGCGGCTCTGCTCCGGCGTAAGAATCAAATCGGCGATCGGTTTAATCATCTTCCAGCATCCTTTCGATCTTCCGCTTATTGCGGAAGCTCCTGCATTTCTCTGCGTTCAAAATCCCGCAGATTTGTTCGGCGGCCCTGTCCACCGAATCATTGACAACGACGTAATCGTATTTTTCCGCTGCCGTGAGTTCTTTGCGGGCCGTTGCAAGACGCTTCCTCACGGTTTCCTCCGCCTCCGTCCCGCGGCCGCGCAGACGGTGCTCCAGTTCCTCAAGGGAAGGCGGAAGGATGAAAATACTCACCGTGTCCGGCCGCTTGCGCTCCACCTGCGCGCCGCCCTGGACCTCAATCTCGAGGAAAACATCGCGTCCCTCGGAAGTCCACCGCGCGATCGGTGCGGTGGGCGTACCGTAGAAATTGCCGCAGTAGCACGCGCTTTCCAGCATCCCGCCGGAAT
>DHAI01000004.1:20223-20969 GCA_002397355.1 Ruminococcaceae bacterium UBA4958
CAGCGCTTTCATCACCGTTCCCTTTCCCGCCCCGGAGGGGCCGGAAAGGACCACGAGAAGTCCTTTATCCGTCATCTTCGTCCAGTTCCTCCTCCGCATCGTCGTGGTCTTCGTTCAGGCGGTTCGCCACGGTTTCCGGCTGGACGGCGGAAAGGATGACATGGTCGCTGTCCGTGATGATGACGGCTCGCGTCCGTCGGCCGTAAGTCGCGTCGATCAGGGTTCCGCGTTCCTTTGCGTCCTGCACGATGCGCTTGATGGGCGCCGATTCCGGGCTGACGATGGCGACCAGCCGACTCGCGGAAACCATATTGCCGAAGCCGATGTTGATGAGTTTCATAAGACTTCTCCTTTTTCGGCGAATCTCACTCAATATTTTGTATCTGCTCGCGGATTTTCTCAATCTCCGCCTTCATGTCCACCACCCAGTGCGCGATCTGCGCGTCGGCGCATTTCGAGCCGATCGTGTTCGCCTCCCGGTTCATCTCCTGCACCAGGAAATCCAGACGGCGGCCGACCGCTTCCTTGGAACCGACCATGGCGGTGAACTGGCTGATGTGGCTGCGCAGGCGGACCGTTTCCTCCGCCACCGAAATTTTATCGGCGTAAACGGCGGCTTCGGTCAGGATCCGCTGCTCGTCCACCGCCGCTCCGCCGAGCAGATCGGAGATCCGCCCTTTCAATCTTTCGCGGTATTCCGCAACCGTCTTGGGAGAACGCTCCTCGATCTGTTCCACCACCCGCAA
>DHAI01000004.1:21268-22848 GCA_002397355.1 Ruminococcaceae bacterium UBA4958
AGCAGCGTGCTCGCCGTGATGTCGTCGGGGAGGTGAAAATTCCGCTGCATCGCGCGCAGCGCGGCCAGGTAGCCTTCCGCCAGCATCATGTTTCCCTGGATCTGGACGCCGGGATCGTCGGCGGAGTCCAATTCGACGCTTACGTCCAGTTTCCCGCGGGAAACCTTCTCCTGAAGATACTGCCGCAGCTTTTCTTCCAGGAAGCCGTACCCGTGCGGCACGCGGGCGCTGAAATCGAAGAACCGGTGGTTGACCGACCTTACCTCTACGACGACGTCATACCCGTCGACGACCTGCTCGGCCCTGCCAAAACCGGTCATGCTGTTAACCAAAAACCATCATCTCAGTTCTGGCCGGGACCCTGCTTTCAGGGATTGCAGCCAAAATATTCTTCTTTTTATTTTATCAGTTATTATGCCCCATTGTCAACCGGTGCAAACAAATTCAGCCCCCGGCCGGGGGCTGAAACGGTAAAAGCGGCGTCAGACGGGATGGATCTGCTGCGCAGCATCGGCGTGCTTCGCGTCGATGCCATATTTTTTGGCGGCCCTGCGCTTGAAGAAGTCCATCGCCACTTTCGGGAACTGCGCATAGGAAAGGACGTCTTCCTCCTGTTCCGTCCATTCCGCGCACTCCTTGCGCAGCTTGGGCAGCTCCGGCTCCAGCAGGTCGGCTGGGCGGCAGGTGATGCGCGGCCTGTCGCCGATGACCTTCTTGGCGAACGCATCGTCGACGGGCACCGGCGTCTTGCCGTACTTGCCGGCGACCAGGTCCTTAAACTCGGCGGAGCAGACCTTGTAGCGCTCGCCCATCACGACGTTGAGCACGGCCTGGGTTCCCACGATTTGGGAGGAGGGCGTGACGAGCGGCGGGTATCCGGCGTCTTTCCTCACGTTCGGGACCTCTTGGAGCACTTCTTCCATCTTGTCTTCCTTGCCGGCCTTTTTCAACTGGGAAAGGAGGTTGGAGAGCATGCCGCCCGGCACCTGGTAGACAAGCGCTTTCGTGTTCGTCGCAAGCACCTTCGGGTCGAGCAGACCGCTCTTGATGTACTTTGCGCGCAGATTCATGAAATACTCGCGGATCTCGTTGAGAAGGACGAGGTCGAGCCCCGTATCGTACGGCGTATCTTTCAGCGCGGCGACCATAGATTCCGTGGGCACATGGGACGTGCCGAGGGCAAGGGGGGAAATCGCGGTATCGATGGCATCCGCGCCGGCCTCGATGGCTTTCAGCTCGCACATGGCGGCCAGGCCGGAAGTTGCGTGCGTATGGAGCTGGATCGGCAGATTCACGGCTTCCTTGAGTGCTTTTACAAGATCGTACGCGTGGTACGGCGTAAGCAGAGCGGCCATATCCTTGATGCAGATGGAATCCGCGCCGGCCTCCTGAATCTGCTTCGCATAATTAACGTAATAATCCGTCGTAAAAACCGGCCCGGTGGTGTAGGAAATCGCCACCTGCGCGTGGACCTTCTCTTTCTTCGCGGCCTTGATGGCAACCTGAAGGTTCCGGATATCGTTCAGCGCGTCGAAAATACGGATGACGTCGATGCCGTTCGCCGCGGAGCGCTGGACGAA
>DHAI01000004.1:23111-29203 GCA_002397355.1 Ruminococcaceae bacterium UBA4958
TAGGTTGCCCCTCCCCAGCACTCCAGCGATTTGTAACCGACCTGATCGAGCTTTCCGAGGATGGGGAGCATATCGGAAAGCGGCATGCGCGTCGCAATCAGGGACTGCGGTGCGTCGCGAAGGGCAACTTCGGTGATACCGATCTTTTTATTTTTCATAGGGCATACTCCTCAGCGAAGGGAAACGAGCGGTGTTCCGGCCTGAACATTCGCGCCCTGCGCAACATAAATTCCGGCGACCGACGCCGCGTGCGGTGCTATGAGCTCGATTTCGCCGTTTGCTGTCCGCAGAACGAGCAGCGTGTCGTTCTGCCTTACCTGCTGCCCCGCGGCAGCGGCGATTTTCGCGACGGTGCCGGCCATCGGGCTTTCCACGATTTCCCCGCCCGCCTGTGAGGGAGCTGCGGCGGGCGCCGCAGCGGGAGCGGTGGGCGCCGTATGTACCGCAGAGGCTTCCACTTCTTCTACCTGAACATCATAAGCGGTTCCGTTGACTGTGACTTTCAAATTTTTCATATTGTTATCCCCCGTTCATGTAGTTAAGATCAAAGCTGAATGTCGGCGTGCTTTTTCGGCAGGGTCGAAACGCGCTTGCTGGAGAGCAGCTCCAGGCAGGCCGCGATGCGGTCGCGCGTCCAGTCCGGCTCCACGACGTCGTCGATCATCCCGCCGGCGGCGGCTGCGCAGGCGCCCGCCTCCGTCTTCCGGTATTCCTCGATCAGCTTTTTGCGGTCGTTGATCGGGTCCGCCGAATCCTTCAAGCGGTCGTTCCAGAGGAAGACGGCCGCCGTTTCAGGCGAAAGCGCGGACACGGAAGCGTCCGGCCACGCAAAGGAATAGTCCGCGTTCGCGCCGCGCCCGACCGTGGCCAGATAAACCGGGCCGCACGCGGAACCGGTCACAACGGTCACCTTCGGCGCCGTGGCCTCGGAGTACGCGCTGGAGAGCTTGCTCGCCTCGCGCAGCGTGGAAAAGCGCTCCGCGTCGACAAACGTTACAACCGGAATGGAAAAAGAGTCGCAGAAGCGGACAAAACGCGCCGCTTTCGAGCAGTCGGCGGCGCCGATCGTGCCGGAAAGCCCCACGAGACCCACCGTGCCGCCCTCTATGCGTCCGAGTCCGGTAACGGAACCGGAGCCGAAACGCTTTGCAAGCTCCAGAAATTCGCCCTTATCGCAGGAGGATACGGCAATCTCTCGCACGGAAGCGCCGCGTTGCAGCCTGCCCGCCGGTTCACCGGCGTCGGCAATCGGAGAACCGGAAAGATTGTTGGAAGGGAGCAGATCAATCAATTTGCGGGCGGCGGAAATCGCGCCGGCCTCATCTTCCGTCGAAAGGTGGCAAACGCCGATCCCTTCCGCCGCCTCCGGAGAGCCGTCCTCCCCGCTGGTGGAAACGGTGAGCTCTCCCTTTGCGGACATGACGACGATGTCCGCGCCGGCGGCGATCAGCGCGGAGGTGCCGGTGCAGGGCCCGAGGACAAGCGAAATCTGCGGCACAACGCCGGAAAGGTTGTTGGAAGCGAGCAGGATTTCCCCGTAGGCGGCAAGCATGTCCGCGCCTTCCTTCAGGCGGCAGCCGCTGGAATCGTAGATTCCCACAAGGGGGCACCCGGTCTTCAGCGCAAGCTGGTACGCCTTTTTGATCTTCGAGGCCTGCGCCTTGGACATTGCGCCGCCCGAGACGGCGCCGTTCTGAGAGAAAGCGCATACCGGACGGCCCTCGATCATGCCGAAGCCCGCCACCGCCTCAGCGGGGCCGTCCCCGCTGACGGCGAGCGAATCGACCTCCCGGAACGTGTCGGGATCGAACAGGGAGGCGATGCGCTGATATCCGGCGGTGTGTTTTACATTTTCGCGGAATGTCCGCACGTCTTTGGTGTTGCCGGGATAGTTCATTGCTGAATTCCTCCAATGTACTGATATTTTCAAAGCCTGTCCTTCCCGCCGCCGGCCGAAAACGGCCGGGAAAAAAAAGAACAGTCATAGGAAGTTAGAAGTTATGGGAAAGCGGCCCCGTGGTCCGGCGATTTCCGTCTCCCGGAGCCCGGTCGTCCCTGCGCATCTGCGGCAGAACCCCCGCGGCGGACCTCAGGGCGGCCACTTCTTCGTCCGCAAGCCTGCGCCATTTCCCGACCGGGAGCATCCCAAGCTTCAGAGGCCCAAACGCAATGCGCTTGAGTCTGGCGGTCTCCAGGCCGAGCGACTCGCACATCTTGCGGATCTCTCGGTTCCTGCCCTCCCGCAGGACGATTTGCAGGACGACGCGGCCCGGTTCGCTCGTCAGCACGGTCACTTCGGCCGGAGCCGTCCTGCGGCCGTCGATTTCCATGCCCTCTTCCATTTTCTGAAGCTGTTCTCCCGTGACGGACGGGCGGACGGTAACGCGGTATGTCTTCGGCACATGGCGGGAAGGGTGCATCATGGCGTTGGCGAATTCCCCGTCGTTCGTCATGAGCAAAAGGCCCTCCGATTCGCGGTCCAGCCTGCCGATAGGGAAAACCCGGCCGGGAACGCCGCGGACGAGTTCTGCCACGCATTTGCGCTCCATTTCGTCATGCATCGTCGTAATGTATCCGCGCGGTTTGTGGAGCATCAGATAGATGAGAGGCCCGCCCCTTCGCAGGGGCTTTCCGTCCAATGTCACGCTGTCTTTCAGCGGATCGGCCCGGTCGCCGAGACGAACGGGCTTTCCGTTCACCGCAACCCTTCCGGCAAGGATCATCTCCTCCGCCCCGCGCCGGGATGCGACGCCGGAGGCTGCCAGTATCTTCTGAATTCTGATCGGTTCGGACATTTTCAAGCAATTTCCTTTCATCTCTGCGGTTTTCAGCCGGAAAGCAGGCTGAGAAGCCCGCTCCAGAAAACCTGGAACCAGTTCTTGGGCATTACGGCGCATCCCACATCGCGTACGGCGATGATATCCGTGCGCGCAACGGTTTTTCCGTCGCAGTCGTAGCGTACGCTCCCGAGCACCTCGCCGGCTCTTACCGGCGCATATACAAAGCGAGGCAGCTCCACGGTGCGCTGCAGCTCCGCGTCGGCGCCGACAACGGCGTCGACGCCTTTCGTGCCGGTTACCGCCACAGACGCCCGAACGCCGCCGACGACGTTCGCTTCCGCCTGAAAGCCGGAATCATCGATCGGAAGACTCCTGAGGCGGGAAAAGCCATAATCCAGCAGCTCTTCGTGGTCGTTCCAGTCATTCGGATCGCTCAGTGTGACGGCGATCAGACGGACGCCGTCTTTTTCAGCGGATGAAACAAGGCACCGGCCGGCCTTGCTGGTAAAACCGGTCTTTATGCCGGTGCAGCACGGGTACAAAGAGAGGAGTTTATTGTGGTTTATGTAGCTGCGCGTTTCATCCGGATTTAAAAAATGGACCTTCAGCGACTTCTGCCGGACGATCGCCGCAAAATCGTCGTTCTGCAATGCGGCGCGGGCGAGAACGGCCATATCGCTTGCCGACGAATAATGCTCCGCGTCGTCGAGCCCGGAGGGCGTCACAAAATGCGTATCCTTCATTCCAAGCATCGCGGCTTTCTCATTCATGCGGTCCGCAAAGCGGTCCGTCGTGCCGCTGACGGCGATGGCGGCAGCGTTGGCCGCATCATTGCCGGAAACTGCGAGCATCCCTGCGGCGAGGTCGCGCAGCGTGAGCCTGTCGCCCGCATGCAGGTACATCGAAGAGCCTTCCACGCGAATCATCTCCGGCGTTATGGTCACGGTTTTGTCGTCCGCCGAAGCGGCTTCCAGCGCCAGAAGGGAAGTCATAATCTTCGTGGTGCTTGCAATTGCAAGATGCTCGTGCTCGTTTTTCGCATACAGCACGCTGCCGTCGTCCGCGTTGACCAGTATGGCGGCCTTTGCGGAAACCTGCGGCGCGGCAGCGCTGACATGCAACGGCGAGAATGCGGCCGCCGCCAGCAAAGCAAAACAGAGAGCCAGTTTCCCTTTCATTTTCAATCACCTGCCAGAGATATATATGCAGGTGGAAAACAGGGCGATGAATTTTATTCGGGGTTCGTTCCCGAATCTTTCGCCTCGGCGGGCGCGGCCGCTTCCGCAGCCTTGGACTGCTTCGCCTTCTTTTTGCTGCTCACCATGCCGCTGATCCGGCTGATCAGTTCGGGAGCCTGGTCGATGATGCGGTCAACCGAAGAATTGCTTCCCGGATCAATACGGAGCAGGCGCACGTCGCCGTTGGTAACGACGAGGAATGCGACCGGCGTGATGGTGATGCCGGCGCCCGTGCCGCCGCCAAAAAATTCCTTTTCCGGAATTTTCACAGGCAGGTCGGAGCCACCGGACGCAAATCCGTAATTGACTTTGGAGATCGGGATGATCAGCGTGCCATCAGGCGCGGTGATCGGGTTGCCGATTACGGAGTCGACGTCCACCATCTGTTTGATCTTTTCGAGGGTCGTGTCCATCATGCCTTCTATGGGATGTTCCGACATTATAACAACACCCTTTCTTTACACCGATTGTTGTGGATTTCGTTGTTTTCAGGAGGACTGGATTTTGCGGATTTCAAAAGCTTGACCAGACCGAAAAGCGCCTTTACCGCGGCGTTGGCCAGAAAGAAAAGGAGGATGTGCGCTTTCGCCTCGAATTTGACGCTGCTTTTTTCCGACTGAAAATCCGGGCTGACGAGGATGTGGCAGTCCTTGCAGCGTGCCCTGCTCAGGATGGCGCCCGTCGCGGTGCCGACAGCGCCGCACACATGGCCGTAGCGGACCGCCGTGTCCGCCGCGTCCGCCCCCGAAACGTTGACCTTCAGCCAGAAGCGTGAGAAGACGAGATGGGCGAAAATGTTTTTTGCCGTACCTGCGGCAAGGTCGGCAGCTTGCCCGAGAAGCCGAAGAAAACCCGCAAGTCCCTTCTCCCGGTATAAACCGCCGATTTTTTCCCCAATGCTTTTTTCACCGGGTTTGGGCTTTTTCTTTTTTTCCGGCTTTTCTTCGGGCGGTTTCGGTTTAAACGTGTAGGAAAAGAAAAGATAGCCGAGCCGCACGGTTATTTTCTCCTGATAAGAAACCCGGATCGTCAGCGGAAGCACCATCGTCACCACGTTGACGCAAAGGAGAATCAGAAAAATTTTCATCCCGAATTTTCCGCCGCCTCTCCAGGCTCTTCCACGGGTTCTTCCCGCCCGACCGAAGGGAGCTCATCGAGGGAGGAAATTCCGAGGCAGCGGAGGAAATCGGAAGTCGTCCCGTATAAGAGCGGTCTTCCGGGCAGTTCCAGCCGCCCGCGTTCCTCCACAAGGCCCTTCGCAACCAGGCCGGAAAGTACGCCGGAGCAGTCCACGCCGCGCACCTGCTCCACGAACGCCTTGGTTACGGGTTCGTTATAGGCGATGACGGCAAGCACTTCGAGCGCGGCCTGCGAAAGAGGCATATTGCGGCGCATATCGAGGGCCTCCCGGATCTCCTCCGCGAATTCCGGTCTCGTGCACATCTGCCAGCCGTCGGCAAGCTTTACGATGCGGATTCCCTGGTTTGAGGCGTTGAAACGTTCCGCAAGGTTGCAGATGAGCTTGACCGTCGTCGGCTTGTCCAGCTTCAGCACGGTGGAAAAGCGGTCCAAAGACACGGCGTCGCCGCTCGCGAAAAGGACGGCCTCGACCACACCCTGTTTTTTTGTGATTTCCGTCTCCATGGCTACGCCTCCCCTCTGCCCGGAAGCTTTCTTTGCCTTTCCACAAGCTTCACGACCGAGTCATGCTTGCCTTCCAGCCGGATGCGTTTTCCCTTTACAAGTTCCAGAACCGCGAGGAACGTCGCGACAAGCTCGGACCGGCCGCGGCAATCCCGGTAAAGCTCCTCGTACCGCTCCGCACCGCAGCGGCGGAGGCTGCGCAGCACACCGACAATGCGCGACGCGACGCTGACGATTCTGTGCGACACGATTCCCGAAAAGGCCTCCGGCTTCGGCGGGAGAAACCGTTTCCCGCGTCCGACGGCGCTCAGGTAAGCCGCGCCCAGTTTGTCCGGAGAGATCGCTTCGCGGTAGGATCTGTCGAAGCGAATCGGTTCCGGGCTGCGCACGAAGGAATCGAAGCGGATGCGCCTGCCGATCGACTCGGCGG
>DHAI01000004.1:29535-30499 GCA_002397355.1 Ruminococcaceae bacterium UBA4958
GAAAAGGAGAAGATCGAGAGGGCCCTCGAAGGTATCCAGCTTATAAGTAAGCTTTTCCATTTTTCAGCAGATTATCACAAGGCGCCGAAAAGGCGGTACGGAAGCTCGCCGAGCCATATCACGCCGTTGTAGCACGCTGTGCTGAGCCAGGAGATCGGTTCGCTCAAAACATTGGTAAACAGTATGATAAAGGCGATAAAAATGATGATATTCTGATACTGGTAATAGCGATAGAGAGCGCGCTGAGGAAGAAAGGCGCCGAGAATTTTTGAACCGTCGAGCGGCGGAAGCGGGATCAGATTGAAAACCGCCAGCGCAACATTGATCTGGATATAGGCGATGAAAAAGTATTGGAGAAAGGATGGAATACCGCCCTTCGCCGCAAGATAGATGCCGCAGAAAATCAGCGCGCCGATCCACGCGACGATGAAATTGGAAAGAGGACCGGCCAGGGAAGTAAGCGCCGTATCCCGCCGGGGATTCCTGAAATTCCGGCTGTCGATCGGAACCGGCTTCGCCCAGCCGAAGCCGAACAGCAGCAGAAACAGCGAACCCATCGGATCAAAACTCACGAGCGGACTCAAGCTCAGGCGGCCGGCGTACTTTGCGGTGTCGTCGCCCAGGCGGTGCGCAGCCCAGGCATGGGCCCATTCGTGCACCGGCAGAATGCAGAAAATGACGAACAGAATGGCAAGAATTTCCGCTACCACGCTCACCATATCGATCGGCTGGCCACGAATGAGGTCCTGAATAATGGAAAACAGCATAAAAGCTCCCCTTCGCCGCTTTTTATTTACTCAAGTATGAATACAACTTAGTTGTATTATAATACTCGCCCCGTAAAAAAACAAGCATGGAAACCGGACGGGCAGCGCGGGTAAGTTGTAAAATAAAATGGCCGAAAAGGGATCCCATCCTCAAAGGCTCTGGTATGCTTAGGTTGCGAGACCAAAAGCAGAGGGAG
>DHAI01000120.1:0-2979 GCA_002397355.1 Ruminococcaceae bacterium UBA4958
CGTGATGGCGTCCGTGGCGTCCTGCTTGGAGGCGATCGAGATGCTCTCCAGGCCGAGGCCCTTCGTGCTCATGTCCTTCACCGTAAGATTGACGCGCTGGTCGGCGGTGGCGTCGGAGCCGATCTGGAACGTGATGCCGTCCGCATTGCCGTGGCGCACGTCAATGTTCTGCTTGCCTGCTTCCTTCGCCTCGTAAGTAATTTTGCTGTTTATGACAGTGTTTCCTTCGGCGTCTTTTCCGTCGCCGATTCCAATGTCCCAATCGCTTGAAGAGCCGACGGCATTCTGGAACGCCTGCGCGATTTTCGCAGTGTCGGTGCCGGCTTTTTCATCCTCCGCAGTGACGCCGCCGAGGTTTACCGCCGTGTTTCCTTGCTGCGTGGGGGCGGCGCTTGTGGTGAACTCGTAAACCGTGCCGTTGACGTTCAGCGTCGTGCCGATCAGGTCCTTGACGCTCTTGCCGGAGAAGTCGATGAAGAACGAGGCGTTCTCACCAGCGACAGCATCTTTCCCGGCCGTATTTGACGTGACCAAGCCATCGACCGAACTGGTAGCGCCTGTATTGGCACTTGCTGTCGTAACGGTAAAGACATTCCCGTCTGCGGTAGCGCCGGCTGCAGTTGCAATATTAGCCGCTATGTTAGCCGGAGTTTTAATGCTGATAGTGTTAGTCCCGTTGGCATCTATTGTGTTATCAAACGTGTATTCGGTACCGTTCAGTGTAATTTTGTCGCCATTGTTAACTTTGCTGAGATCAAGCGTAAAGGTAGCTTTTGTAGCAGCCTCTCCGGAACCTACATTCGTGACCGTAACGAAGCTCGCGTCGGTCACGGTGGCGCCCTCGTTGGTCAGCGAGCCGTCGAGCAGGTTAATCTGGTTGAAGTTCGTGGAGGTGGAGATGCGGTCGATCTCGGTCTTCAGGGCGTCCAGCTCCTTGTTCAGGTTGGCGCGGTCCGTGCCGTTCTGGTACGTGCCGTTGGAGGACTCGACCGCCAGCTCGTTCATCCTCTGCAGGATGGAGGTGGTCTCGTTCAGGTTGCCCTCGCCGGTCTTCACGAGCGAGATGCCGTCCTCGGCGTTGTTCTCGGCCTGGTTCAGGCCGTTGATCTGGCTGCGCATCTTCTCGGAGATGGCCAGCCCGGCGGCGTCGTCGGCCGCGCTGTTGATGCGGTAGCCGGAAGAGAGCCTCTGCAGGTTCTTGCTGATGGCGTTGTCGTTCACGGAAAGCTGCCTTGCGGTGTTGATGGCGCTGATGTTGTGTTGAATACGCATGTTTCATTCCTCCTGAATCGTTTCGCGCGGGCGGAAGCCGCCCGGCGATTTTGAAAGAGAATCCTTTCTCTTTGCCGTTTGCCGGTCCCCCGGAACGGCGCGGCGCGTTCCGGAACCCCACGGGCCCTGTGGAGCCGCTCGGCGGGCGCCTTTTCGGGGAACCTGCTTATATATCGGCGCGCGCGGGGGAAAATTTAGCCGTTCCCTGAAAAATCCGCAGCTTTCCGCCGAATCCTTTCGGGCGCGGAAAAGAGGCCCGCGGGAACCCTGAAAACGTTCCCGCGGGCCTTGCCGCACCTTGCGCGTTATTTTTCCCTCTTTTTCAGCAGATCCTTCAGCCTTCCGAGCGACGGGCTGCCGGACGTGGCGTTCGCCTCGCGGTTCACGTCCTCCGTCTCCACGAGTTCCCGGCGCAGGATGGGCACTCCCTTCGGCGCGCGGATCGCGAGCTTCACCCGCTCCGCCCCGATCTCCGAGACGACGACCTCGATGTCGTCCCCGATCAGGATGGACTCGGATGTCTTGCGCGTGATGACAAGCATAAGCTGCCCTCCTCTAGTTGCGGCCGCGGGGCCGGTCCGCGAACGGCCGGTAACGCACAGGGTAGCCGCTCTCCTCCAGGATGATCTGCTTCCCGGCGCGGGTTTTGGCATTGATGACGATGGGGCTTTTCAGGTTCACGACGGTGTTCTCGGGCTTTTCGGCGATGACCGCCACGACGAGGAAGCACAGATCGCTTTCCTCCGGGCTGCCGAGCGCCTTGCGGTCCGCGCGCGGGATCGCGGGGCGGTAGTCCCCGACCGCGGCGAGCGGATCCAGCACGATAAAGGACGGGACCGGCCCGTCCGCGGCCTGCAGGGACCATACGGTTCCCGCGTCGTCCTCCTGGAGCAGGATGTAATCCTTCACCGCCTCGAATCCGTAAAGGCCCTCCTCGAAGTGGATGGGCGTTTTCGGGGCGTTGCTTTCCAATGCCGAAGCGCATACGGCGGACGTGTTCATGGGACGTTCACTCCTTTCGCGGGCGCGGGCTTTTTCAGAAGCCCTACGCCGTCGCCTGAAACCGATGCCCGCCGCCCGGCTTTTCCCCGCGGTCCGGGTCCGCGGAAGGGGGCACGTAGCGGGGCTTCCCGATATATTCGATCTCGATCTTGGGGTACTGCTCGACCCGGAACTCCACGCTCGCGGGCTGAAAATCGGCCTGCGGGCGGTTTACCCGCCAGTCGAACGCCAGCCGGTCCCTTTCGTACCGCATCTCGAGTTCCGGCGGGTCCCAGCTGATCTGCGCGGGAACGGCGGGCAGCGCCGCCGGCACAAGCTGCACGGTGTGGCGGATGCGCTCGCGCGCGAACTCGCAGACGGGGCTGCTCCCCTTGTTTTGGATGGCGAGAAAAGCGCGCCGCTGCTCCGCGGCTCCCGCCGTAAAAGTCTGCGCTGCCCGCGCCCCCTCCCGCGCGAAGTCCCGCGCGAGTTCCAGCGGGCTTTTCAGGTTCATGCTGCTCCGCGCGGCGGAGGAATCGACGTGGAGCGCGGCATCCGTGCGCTCGACCGTAAGTCCCTTCCGCTCCCTCGTCAGGTTCAGGGAGGCCGGCCGGGAAGATAAGTTCAGTTTCGCGCGCTCGACGGAGATCCCGATCCGGATCGGGACGGTGTGAATCCGCAGCAGCTGTTCCAAGAGGCTCCCTCCGTTCCGGGTGGAAAAATCGG
>DHAI01000120.1:3181-12782 GCA_002397355.1 Ruminococcaceae bacterium UBA4958
GGCGTCATTTCAGAAAATCCATCAGCGTCGGCTGCAGGATATTGGTTCCCATCTGCAGGCACGCCTGATAGCAGAACTGTTGCGTCATCCAGTCGATGATGGCGTCGGACGGCTCCACATACTCGACGTCGTTGTCTTTCGCAGTTAGATTTTCGCTCACGTCCTCCAGATACGTCTGCGTGGAATCAAGGAAGGTTTCCTTCGCGCCGATGGCGGAGGTCTGCGTCGTGAGGTTGCTTTCCGCCTGCTTGAGGCTGTCGAGATAGGGCTGGATGGTGCTCATCGACACGTTGTCGCTGTCGAGCATATCGGAGATTTTGCCGAGCAGCGAATAGACGTTGTTCGGCACGCCGTCGCCGTTCATGCCGTAGCCGAGGAACGCGATGCCGGGCAGGGAGGCGTCGTAGGCGCTCTGGGGAACGACGCTGCCGTCTGCGTTGAACTGCAGGCCGAAGCCGAGGTCAACGTACACCCCTTCGCCCGCGAGGCCGTCAAGGCTGACTTTGTCCGAAATCGCCGCGGAAGCGGTGGCGGCGGCGTCCTCCGCGTTGCCCGCCACGGTGATTTTGGAGAAGTCCATTCCTTCGGTCGGTTTTCCGGCAGCGGCAAGCGCGGCTCCGAGGCCGTTTTGAAGCGCTTCCTCGAGGTCGCCCTTCGTCGCGTGGCCGGCGCCGAGCGTGACGGTGATGCCGCTGCCGGAGACGCTGACGCTGCCCGCGCCGCCCGTCTGGACGGCGATCATGTAGCCGTTGAACAGGCCGGCGTTCTCTTTGCCGAAAAGGATCTGCGTGGGGGAGGAGCCGCCCGGGATCACGGCGGAAGCGCCGTTCGTGTTCACGCCCGTGTCCACGTTGACGCCGCGGTAGAGGAGGTTCCCGTCGCCGTCCACGCTGAAGGGCGGAGCGCCGGACCCCGCCCCGCCGAACAGGTACTGGTCGGAGAATTTCGCGTTCATGTCGGTGAGGATGGACGCGCGCATGCTCTGCAGTTCCTTCACGATGGGGGCGCGCGTGTCTTTCGTCATGGTGCCGGTGATCCCGCCGCAGATCCGCGTGCTGTTCGCGTTGGAGACGATCTCGGAGACGAGCTGCACGGTGCTTTCCGCCGATTTCAGGGCGCTCTGCACGCTGCTCAGGTTGGACTGGTAGTTTTCGTTCTGCTCCGCTTCGCGCCGCACCTGAAAGGTGCGTGCGGCCGCGAACGGATCGTCCGAAGGCTTGTTGAAGCTCCGGTAATTCGTGGCGCGGATATTGGCGTCGCTCAGCGCCTTCAGGGACTGGTTGAGCCGCGTCTTGTACTGCGACGCGATCATTCCCATGGTGATCCTCATGCTTCGTGGTCATCCTTTCTTGCGGTCCGGCCGTTCCGAGGGGGGAAAAGCCTTTTCCCCCGGCTACCTGCCTGCCAGGCCCATGTTGTTGATGATGGTGTCGAGGACTTCGTCGGCCGTCGTCATGAAGCGCGCCGAAGCGGCAAGGGCCTGGTTGTACTGGATCAGGCTGATGGCCTCTTCGTTGATATCCACGGAGGAGATTTCCTGCCGCCCGGCGTCGATGTTGTTCAGCGTGCTTGCGTCGGCTTCCGACTGGCTGGCCAGGCTGCCGATGTCCTGCCCGAGCTTGAGGGAGATGTCGTCCACCGCCCCCTGCATGCTGCCGGTGAACACGCTTTTTCCGTTTGCCTCGATCGTGACCGCGTCGCTGCCCTCCAGCAGCCGGATCATGTACTCGATGTTGTCCGTTCCGGCGGAGTTGTCGTCGCCTGCGTTTCCCGTTTCCCGGGTGGTGCGCAGGTAGCCCTTCCCGTCGCTTTCCCAGCCCGGGGCTATCGTGATGTTGGCGGCCGTGATCCCGGCCGCGCCCCCGTCGGAAGCGGCGAACAGGGGGGCGTTGTCCTGCGCGTCGTTCGTGCTGTTGGCCTTGTTCATGAGCTCCGCGAATTTCCGCGCGGTTTCGTCCAGAACCTGCTTATAGTAGCCGACGCCCCTTGTGGCGGTCCCGTCGAACTCGCCGCTCTCGTTCAGGAACTGGAGGTAGCCGTGGATCTCACCCGAGACAAACTGGCTGTCGGGCAGATCCGTGTATGTATCGGGGTCCGCCATCTTGTTGATCTGCACGGTTGCCTTCCCGTACGGATAGGTTGCGTCCGGGGGGAGCGTCTCCACCTTGAGCTGGACGTACCGGTCGTTGCTTACGAGGGAACGGATCGTTTTCCCGTCGCCGTCGACAAGGGAGATCTCGAGGTCGGTTACGGGCTGGCCTTTTACGGATACGCCCCCGTTGTCGACTTCCGACACCCGTATGTTCATGTATTGGGAAAGCTCGTCGATCATGGCGTTCCTCTGGTCCGTCAGCTCGAGGGCGGGTGTTCCGGCGATATTGGCGCTTTTGATCTGCTGGTTGAGGCTTGCGATGTCCCGCATGAGGATGTTCGCCTGCCCCACGGCGTGGTCCTGGAGGTACCCGAGCTGCTTTTGCTGCGTCGCGTCGATGTTGTGGGCGGCGATATTGAAAAACGTCGTCAGAAGGGAGGCGGCATTCCGCACGGTGCTCTCCGTGGCGGTCCCGCCCCCGTTCGATGTCATCCCCTGCAGCTGCGTGAGCAGGTTGCCGAGCTGGGCGCTGATGCCGTCCGTCGTGGACTCGTTCAAAATCTGTTCGATGCTGTCCATCCCGTCGAGAAGGGCCGAGGAAGCGCCGCACTTCGCACCCTGCGTGCGGTACTGGGCGTCGAGGAACGTGTTGCGCAGCTGGCTGACGCCGGTGGCCGCGACGCCTTCCCCGCTCAGCGCGCCGCTGGAGGCGTACAGCATTTTGCCGGCGGAAGGGGGGATGGCGCTCTGGTCGACACGCTGGCGCGTATAGCCCGCCGTATTTACGTTGGAGATATTCTGGCCGGTGATATTCAGGCTGCTTCGGGCGGCCTGGACGCCGCTTTTTGCAATATACAGCCCTTCGAATGTAGTGCTCATGGCGCGCTCTCCCGTCTAAACTTTTTTGGAAAACAGGCCGGCGGCCCGCTTTGCTTTTTTTACTTTGGCATCGTACGCGGCGGCCAGCCCGGGATCGTTCCGCAGGCTTTCCACAATCTTTTCCGCCTTGCGGAGTTTGGCGTCGGTCAGCCGGTTGCAGTCCTCGTTCGTCCGCTTCAGTTCCCGGATTACGGAAGAGAGGTCCGCGTAGAGCTTCCGGGCGGTTTCCTGCCGTTCCGGCGCGAAGAGCGGAATCAGCTCCCGGAAGGTGGCTCCCGGGCACCCCGCTTTTTCCTGCAGGCCGAGACGCTCCCTTTCCAGCCCGCGCGCTTTCAGCAGATACGCCTGTTCGCCCCGGATGCGCCCGTCCAGCCGGTCGAGCCGGCCGGCTTTCACGTCCGCGTATTTTTCGGATTCAAGCTGCAAGAAGGACCGGTAAAACGCGAGCAGCCGTTCGAAAAAGGCGGTCAGATCGTCCATCGCCGTTTTTTCCAGCATCTGTTTTTCCCCTTTCTTACCGGTCTTTCAGCAGGATGCGGGCCAGCTCGTCCGGGTCGGCGGAATAACGGCCGGACGCGACCAGGTCTTTCAGATTTTCCAGCCGTGCGGGCTCCGCGTCCCCGGAGATTTCCCGCCGGACGCTTTCGCCGATTTTCGCCGGAACTGAATTGTTTCCCTTCGGCGATCCGGTGATTTCTATTTTATCCGTTCTGCCTGCGGCCGGGACGCTTTCCGCCCGGCGGGCGGCTCCGGAAGGAGCGGCGGAAACGGCGCCTGCGTTTTCCGTTTTTCCGGAGCGGACGCGGTTTTCCCCGTAAAAATCAGTGAGGCTGAACCCTGTGCTTTCAATTCTCATCTTTTTCACCTCAATTCATTTATCGGCGGCAGACCGTAAAAATTTAGCGCGGACCGCATGAAATCGTTCGCCTTTTTCCAACGTTTTTCCCCGCCCTTTCCCGCGCTCCGGCCGCCGGGCGGAGATGCCGGCTAAATCTTTCGCCGGTGCGGCCGATATATATGTTTGTATATCGTCCGCACTGCTGCGGCAAAGCGGACGGAAACCCCATAACGCCATGCTGATCGGAGGGATTGCAGATGAAGGCGAATGTCCGCGCGGTGCCGGCGGGGAACGGGGCGTTCCATGGCTGTCCGCTTCGGCTGACGGTCGGCGTCATCGTGAAAAACGGCGCGCAAACGCTCGAGAAATGCCTCGACTCCGTCAGGCCGCTTCTCGGCGCGGTTCCCAGCGAGCTGATCGTAACGGATACGGGGAGCACGGACGGATCGGTCGAAATCGCCGAACGGTATACGGACCGCGTGATGCGTTTCCAATGGAACGGCGATTTTTCGGCGGCAAGGAACACGGGCCTGGCAGCCGCGCGCGGGGAGTGGTTCCTCTTCCTCGACGCGGACGAGTGGTTCGAGGACGTTTCCGAGCTGATCGCGTTTTTCCGTGGAAACGAATGCGACCGGTACGGCAGCGGCTGTTACATTCAGAGAAACTACGCCGATTTCAGCGGAAGGAACTACGCCGACTTTCACGCGGTGCGCATTTTCCGGCGGTACCCCGGCATGCGGTTCGAGCGCCCCATCCATGAGTCCGTCCGGTGGCTGAGGCCGATCCGCTTTTTCAGCGCCTATGTCCACCATTACGGCTATGCGTTCCGTTCCCCCGAGGAGAAACGGGAAAAGGTGTCGCGCAACCTGGGCATGCTGAAAAAAGCGCTGGACCGGACGCCGGACGACATCAAGCTTCTTTATCAGCTTGCGCGCCAGTATTTTTCGCTGAAACAGTACGATAAGATCGTCGCGTGCTGCCGCAGGGGCCTGGAAGAAGAGAAGAGACATCCGCAGAGGGAGTGGAGACTGTCCTTCTATTCCGTTCTTGTGAAGGCGTATTATGATTCGCGTCGGTACCGCGAGGCGATCGGCGCCGTCAGGGAATGCGTCGGTGCCGACCGGGGCGAGGAGCTTCCGTATCTCGATTATTATCTGTATGAAACCTTTTCGCACTATGCCCTGAAGGAGTACGCCGAAGCGGCGGACGCCGGCGAACGGTACGGGCGGGCCTTCGAGAGGTACCGGCGCGGCGGGTTCCACAGCGAATACCTTCTCTATGGGAACGACGTCGGCGTGCAGCCGCTTCAGCACGAAAACGCGGCGGCCGTCGCGGCGTGGTCTCTCGCTGCGCTCGGGAAGTACGAAAACGCGGCGCGGAAGCTTTTGCGGATCGACCTTTCCGTTGCGGATGTCGCCGGGCGGAAGATCTCCGCTTTGTGTTTTGTCCTTGCGGAAAAGACGGGGGACTTCCAATCCATCCCGGCGTATTACGGTCGGATCCTCGCGACGGGCGATCCCGCGAAACGGCGGGATTTCATTTCGACCTGCGAGTCCTGCCTGGAGCGGCAGCCGCAGGACCGGGAGAAGATCGTCCGCGCGCTGGCCGGGGCCGGCTTCCGGGACAATTATATCATTATAAACCGGATGAGGGCAAGCGCGGCGGACCGCGATGCGGTCGGAAAATTGCTGCGAACGCTCACGCCGGACGCCGGGGGGCGGGACGCGCCTTACTCCGACGCCGCGTACCTCGCGATGAAGTCCGGGGCGGATGTTTCCGGGCTGTTCGACGTGGTGGACGGGGAATCCCTTCCCGGTCTGCTGATGAAAGCGGAGCGGGACCACCCCGATGCCCCGGAGGTGTTTCTCCGGTATGCCGGCAGCCGTACCTTCAGCGGCCTGAAGGGCCTTTTCTGGCGCGTCTGCCTGGAGGAGAGGATCCTGCTGGGATACCGGCGTTTCAGTCCCCGGGAGCTGCTTTCCCGTTTTCGGGAGTATGTGGGGGACCTGAACGAATACGGCGCGAAAATCTACCGCGACGAGCTTTTTACGGAGCAGGGTGCCTCCCTGCTGCCGAGAAAGCTGCGGTTCGGCCGGCACATGCGGCGCGCGTATGAATCGGAGGACGCGGACGGCGTCGGGTATGTGCGCGAGCTCAGGGCTGCGCTGAGGGACTGCCCCTCGATGGCGGAGCCGATCGGGCTGCTGGTGAAAAGCTTCGAGGATGAATCGAAAAAAAGAAAGGAACATTCCGAGGAGTTCGCGCATCTTGCGGCGACGGTGAAAGACCGGATCGAGGACCTGATCAGGCACGGCAGGCTCGACGAGGCAAGGCGCGTCACAGCCGGCCTTGCCTCCCTGATCCCCGAGGATGACGACGTGCGCCGTTACCGCAGGATGACGCATACGGAGACGTCCCCGCGGGGGACGGCCGCGGAGATTCCGCAGTAGCCGGAGAATGCAATGTTCCTCTGCCGGGGAGGTCCCGTTTCGGTTTTCGGGTCGAATTTTGACGGATTTTGCGGCCGCCCTGCTTTCCCAGCGGCACCGGAAAAACGGAAATGGAGGTATGGCGCGGAGGGGGTGGGAAGACGCTTTCGATGTTTTATCGCATTCGTTTCACGCATTAGTTTTGAGATGTCTTTTACCGGTGAATCAAAGAAGAACCAGCTTTCAGCCAGTTCATCGGAGGGAAAATCAATGAGCGAAATGTACGGATATGCAATGGTTTCGACGAAGGAGCAAAGGGAAGACAGCCAACGGCGCGCTCTCGAAGAGGTTCCGATCTCGGAAGCGCGGATCTATATGGACAGGCAGAGCGGGAAAGGTTTCAACCGCCCGCAGTACCAAAACCTGCTCCGCAGGTTAAAACCGGATGATGTGATGGTCGTCGAGAGCATCGACCGGCTGGGGAGAAATTATGCGGAGATTTTGGAGCAGTGGCGAGTCATTACCAAAGAGAAGCGCGCGGATATTGTCGTCCTGGACATGCCTTTGCTCGACACCCGCAAGAGCAGGGACCTGACCGGGACCCGGGTGTCGGATATTGTTCTGCAGCTGCTGGCCTATGCCGCCAGGACGGAACGGGAGACGATCCTCCGGTGCCGGCGGGAAGGAATCGCCGCGGCGAAGGCGCGCGGCATGAAAATCGGCCGGCCCTGCATCCGGAAACCGAAGGGATACGCGAAGATCAGGGAGCAATGGCTGAAGCGGGAGCTTTCATCCCGGGAAGCCGGTAGGCGGCTGCATGTATCCCAGGACACCTTTTTACGATGGGTGCACGGGGACGGGGGATAAATCATATCGTGGAAAGGCAGACCGTCCGCGGAGGGCGGGGCCCGTAACTCGCGGGAGACCGCAGGGGAGAGCCCGCCTCGCGGAAAGAAAGCACTGATATTTGGAGGCTTTCCGCAATATGTCACACTTCCCGAACGGGAAAGCCGGACCGTTTCAGGCGGACCCGCAACGAGACGCAAGGAGGAATACGGCTTTGGACCTTCCGAAAAAAACATCCCTTCCCGTAGTTTCCCGCATGGTGGACAATCCTAAAGAGGAAGAGGCTCGCGTCGATTCCTATGTGGTCGTTCGATATGCGGTGGATTTTTTTACCGACACGCGGAAAGTTGTGGGAAAAGATAGGCTTTCCGCGCTGCTCCGCTGCCTTCGGGCCATCGTCGAGTCGGACTGCATCCGCAGGGAGCGGATTATCCGGGCGTATCCGGACGGGTTTGATATTCTGGTCCTGTTTTCCGGCCGGAGGGAATTGGACGGCAGAATCGGCGGATGGGCGCGCCGTTTCCAGAAAATCCTCAAGCTGCTTGGGGCGTCGAACGTCGTTTCCCTGTCCGCGGGGGTCGGCGGCGCGATGGACGCGTTTGAGCCGTCCCGGCTGGAAAAGTCCATGAATCAGGCTGTGTTTGCCAGGCATTTCGGACGCCTGGAGCGCAATCCGTTCGTGCGGTACTATGTGGACGAGGACTATCAGGCGCTGCGCCGGCAGCGGCGCCTGGAAGCGCAGCTCTGCTCCGCGTGGCGGGAGAACCAGCTTCAGGTCTATCTGCAGCCCCAGTATGACCTGGACGGCAGGAAGATCGTGGGGGCCGAGGCGCTCGTGCGGTGGTATCACCCGGAGCGCGGGCTGATCATGCCGGACGAATTCATCCCGCTGCTGGAAAGGAACCGCTGTATCATGCGGCTGGATTTCTGGATGCTGGAGCAGTGCTGCAAAATCCTGCAGGGGTGGAACGCGAGGGGGCGCCGCGGTTTCCCTCTTTCCGTCAATTTCTCGAAGATGGACGCGATCAGGGAGGATTTCGTTCCCCGTTTCGTTTCGATTACGGAAAAGTACGGTGTTTCTCCCGACCAGTTGTGCCTTGAATGGACGGAAAGCGCTTTTTCCAATCAGGACGGCCAGGTAACCCGGATTGCGGAACAGCTTCACGCGAAAGGGTATCGGATCGCCATGGACGATTTTGGCACCGGGTACTCCTCGCTGAGCCTGCTTGCCGATCTGCCTGTCGACGTGGTCAAGTGGGACAGAAAATTCATGGATTTTCAGGAGGACAACCGGCACCGCCGCTCCTTCCTGAATCAGATGATGGGTATTTCGAAAAGCCTGAAGTACACGGTTATCGCGGAAGGGGTGGAGTATCCATGGCAGGCGGCGCTGCTCAAGCAGATCGGGTGCAAATACGCGCAGGGGTTTCTATTCGGCAGGCCGGTTCCATGGCGGGCCTGCGAAAAGGCAATCGGTTTGGAAAGCTGAATCCATAACCTACATCCGGCGGAAAGGCTCATCGGCTGAGCGCTCCCCGGAGAGACGGAAACGGCCGTCCCAATCGCGCTATCAGGGGAAGCGGCATCGGGCAGGGAATCGCAGCAACAAAAAATTATGGACTTTTGCTGCAAAATTTCCTTGCCCGATGCCGCTTTTTTCTCTTTGCGCAGCCATTTTCCGGCTGTTTCTCCCGAAAGCGCAGAGATATAAAACATATTGACTTTTTGCGCATAATGTCGGATAATATATCCAAATAGGGTATTTTGTAGAATCTTGAGTTCAAGCATTGCAATCATACGTTTCAAATCCCGCTCCGACCGCATGGCCGGGAGGGGCAGAGCGTCACTTTTATTTCCGCCGGCTGCGACGATAAAAAATCAGGAAATAGGGGAGGAATTCTATGAGCTGGATCGACAGCATGTCCGTCAGTCTGTTGGAGAAGGATCTCGACGGCCTGTGGGTACGGCAGCAGGCGATCTCGGATAATCTCGCAAACTGCGAGACGCCGGGCTACAAAAGCAAGAGCGTTTCCTTTGAGGACCAGCTTCAGGCGCTGCTTTCGGACAAGGGGGAGACGAAGTCCGGGATGATCGGCGGGATCGAGGGCGTTTCCCCCGTGACGACCGAAGCTTCCGATGAAACCTACCGGGCGGACGGGAACGGCGTGGACATTGAGAAGGAAAATCTCGAGCTGGCGCGGAACCAGTTGAATTATCAGTGCTCCCTCCAGATGGCGTCGGATGAGTTTTCGCGCCTGAAAACCGCCATCAGCGGATGATTGCTTTGCCCTCGCGTTCGCAAAGTCACGAAAACCAGGAATCAGGCGAAAGGAAGCTTCGAAATGGCTTTTTTAAGTTCCCTTGACATCAGCGGCTCCGCTCTTACCGCGAGCAGGCTCAGAATGGACGTCATTTCCGAAAATCTCGCGAATTCCTCCGCCACGCGCACGGAAAACGGCGGCCCCTATCGAAGGAAAATGGTGGTTTACCAGACGGCGGACGGCAACCGGAACTTTG
>DHAI01000120.1:12894-20399 GCA_002397355.1 Ruminococcaceae bacterium UBA4958
GCAGACGGCGGACGGCAACCGGAGCTTTGAGGACGCCCTTCAGAGCAAAATGGACGGCGTTTCGGACGCGGTGCCGGGGGGAGTAAAAGTCGCGGCCATCGTCGAAGACAAGACGCCCTCCACCCCCGTTTACGACCCCTCGAGCCCGGAGGCGGACGGGCAGGGCTACGTCCAGATGCCCAATGTGGATCCCGTGAAGGAGATTCTGGACATGATGTCCGTTACAAGAGCCTACAGTGCAAATATTTCCGCGCTGAACGCCGTGAAAAACATGGCGGGCAAAGCGCTTGAAATTGGGAAGTGATAGAAATGAGCACCATACCTCCCATTCAGAAAATCGCCCTTCCGGGGATCGAGGACCTTCTCGGGAAAACCGCCCAGGTTTCCGACGCTTCGGTCCAGGTCCCGTTCCAGTCGCTTTTCCAGGACGCGGTCGGCGACGTGATGCAGACCGGGGCAGCCAAGGACGGCGAAGTGGAAAAAATCGTTACCGGCCAGACCGACAACCTGCACGACGCCGTAATCGCCTCCCAGAAATTCAGCCTTTCCGTGGATCTCCTGGTCCAGCTTCGCAATAAGGCGCTCGACGCGTATAAGGAGATCATGCAGATCGGCGTTTGAGGGGATTTTTCGGAAAGGACGGTTAGCGGAAACGGATGGCGAATGAAAAGATCAGCAAATACATCGACCCGATCAAGAACTCCTGGAAGAAGCTGTCGAAGAGGACGCACCGGGTGATAGGCATTGTTTTCATCGGCATTCTGGCGCTTGCCGTCACGCTCGGCCTGCTGGTGAACCAGACGAAGTACGTGGTGCTTTATCCCGGCCTTGGCCACGACGAAGCGGTTGAGGTGATGACGGAATTGAAAGACTCCGGCGTCAGCTACAAGGAGGACAACGGCACGATCTATGTGCCGAGCGACCAGGAAAACGCCCTGCGCATGCAGCTCGCGAACGAGGGGCACCCCAAGACCGCGCCGAATTACGACTATTTCACCGGAAACGTCAACGCGATGACGACAGACCGCGAAGAGAAGGTCATCGAAAAATACCAGCTCAACCAGCGGCTGGAGGCCGTGATCAAAACGCTGGACCCGATCGACAACGCATACGTCACCATCAGCCTGCCGGACGACAGCGGCTATGTCCTCGACGACGACAAGGAAACGGCGACCGCTTCCGTCACCCTGAAGGTCGGTTCGGGGAAATCCCTTTCCGACAAGCAGGTGAGCGGAATCAAGCAGCTGGTTTCCAAAAGCGTCCCCAACCTGACGGCGGACAACGTGTCCGTCATCGACGCCGCGAGCGGGGAGGAGCTTTCCGCTCAGGGCGGCGATTCCGAGGGCTCCACGCGGATGGATCTGACGGAATTCAAGCTGAAGGTGGAAAAACAGTACGAGGACAGCATCCAGAAAAAGGTCCTCAACATCCTTTCGCCCCAGTACGGCGAAGAAAACGTCAAGGTCAGCGTGACCAGCAAGATGGACCTCGACAAAAGGATCCGGGATATTGTCACCTATCAGCCCACGACGAGCGACGACAAGGGAATCGTCAACAAGTCGAGCGAGTCGACCCAGACCACGAGAGACGGTTCGGAGGCCGGCGGAGTGGCCGGGGCGGAAAGCAACACGGACGTTTCCTCCGGCACGACGACTTATCCCGGCGTCACCGTGAGCGGGAACACGATCACGACCAAGGACAGCAAATCGTACGAGTATTTCGTGAGCAAAGTGGAGGAGCAGGTCCAGAGCGACGCCGCGGACCTCGACGACCTGACGGTTTCCGTCCTGATCAACGCCGCCGCGATGACGGACGGGCAGAAGCAGAGCATCGCCGATTCCGTCGCCGTTGCGGCCGGCGGCCTGAAGCCGGAGAAGGTCAACGTCAGGAACGGTGAATTCATCACGAAGGAAGCGCAGGCCAACGCGGAGCCGGCATCCCTTTTGCCCGTGAAGCTGTCAAAGCAGACGGTCGCCGTCGCGGCGGCCGGACTTCTTCTCGTGATCCTCCTGGTTGCGGTGGGCGCCGTTTCCCACAGTCGCAAGGCGCGCAAGCGCAAGGAACTGATGAAACAGCTGGGCGCGGAGGAGCACCCGGCCGAAAAAGTGCAGAAGAGCGCCGCGCCGGCCGTGCAGACCGAATCCATCGCGGAGAAGCGCAGCACCATGGACGAGAAGGAGCAGCAGGTGAAAAAAGACCTGCAGGACTTTTCCGGCAAGAACCCGGAGATCGTCGCTCAGCTCATCAGAAGCTGGCTGAGAGGGGACGACCACCATGCCTAGTCAGCAGAAATGCACCGCCGCGCAAAAGGCGGCCGCCGTCATCATCGCGCTGGGAACCGACAGCGCCTCCAGGATTTACAAGTACCTGAGGGAAGACGAGGTGGAGCAGCTCACGCTGGAGATCGCCCGGATGTCCCGGCTGGACTCCAAGGAGCTCGACGGCATCCTCGACGATTTCTACCAGCTCTGCCTGACGCAGAAGGTCGTGACCGAAGGCGGGGCGGAGTATGCGCGCAGCGTCCTCGAAAAAGCGTACGGGGCCCAGCAGGCGACTTCCCTTTTGAACCGGGTCACGAAGTCCCTCCGCTCGAAGGCGTTCGAATTCCTGCGAAAGGCCGATTACAAAAACCTTCTCACCATGATCCAGAACGAGCACCCCCAGACGATCGCCCTGATCCTTTCCTATGCGAACCCGGACCAGGCCGCCACGGTGATCGCGGAGCTGCCGAAAGAGAAGCAGGTGGACGTGGTTCAGCGCATTGCGACCATGGACCGCGCTTCGCCCGAAGTGATCCACATCGTGGAAAACAATCTCGCCGCGAAATTTTCCAATGTCCTTTCCATCGACTTCACGAAGTTCGGCGGAGTCAGCTATGTCGCCGACATCATGAACAACATGGACCGCGGCAACGAGAAGTACATTTTCGACGAGCTGAACCGCAGGGACGCGGAGCTTTCCGAGGACATCAGGAAGAAGATGTTCGTCTTCGAGGATATTTCCTCCATGGACGACATGTCCATCCAGCGTTTCCTCAGGGAGGTGGATTCCAAAGACCTTGTGTTCGCCCTCAAGGGAGCAAACCAGGAGGTTGCGGATGTCATCTTCAAGAACATGTCGAAGCATATGACGGAAATCGTCCAGTCGGATCTCGAGTATACCCATAACGTCCGTCTCCGGGACGTTGAGGACGCTCAGCAGCGCATCGTCGGCGTAATCCGGCGTCTGGAAAACGAAGGAGAACTGGTCATCTCCAAGGGCGGGAAGGATGAGATCATTGAGTAGCGTCATTAAATCTTATCAGTACGGCCGCGTTTCAGCCCCGGAAGCGGGTGCCCGCCCGGGCGCGGGGGAGGGGCAGGGAACAAGTTCCGCCGACGGCGCGTTCCTGATGGCCCGGCAGATAGTCGCCGCGGCGCAGGAATACAGGATCCGCGTCGGCAGGGAGACCGCGGAAGAGAGCCGGCGGGAGTACGAGCAGGCGCGCCGGCGCGGCTACCGGGAAGGATTCGCCCAGGGCGTTTCGGAGGGCAAAAAATCGGGCGCGGAAGAGGGCAAAAAGTCAGGCTATGAGGAAGGGGTCGAAAAGGCGGAAGCCGAAAACCGCAAAACCATGGGCGAGCTTTCCCGGATGGTGGAAGCTGTTGAAAAGGACAAGACGGATATCCTGCGGAAATTCGAGGACGGGATCGAAGAGCTTGCCTTTGCGATGGCCAGAGCCGTCCTGAAACGGGAGCTGTCCCTCGACGAGGATGCGCTCCGCTCCATCATCTTATCCGCCGCGGACTCCTACCGCAACCAGGCGTGGGTGCGCATCCGCGTTTCCGAGAAGGACGCCGGCGTTTTGCTGAGGCCGGACAAGAGCATCGCCGAGGACCTGAAAAACGTTTCCGGCAGCGTAAAAGTCATTCCGGTGCCCGATATGGAGGACGGAAGCTGCGTCATCGAAATGCCGGATCAGGTGATCGACGCGGGAATCGGCAGCCAGCTCCGCAAGCTGGAAGACGCCGTGGAATCGGCCGGCCGCGTCAGGGCCGGCTGAGGCGCCGAAGGAGAATCGTATGGTGGATTTCAGAGCTGCGTGCGATATCGTTGCAAAGCTGGACCCGCTCTGCTATCGGGGCAAGGTGAAAAACATCGTCGGCATGATGATCGAGGTGACGGGCCTTGACGCGAAGGTCGGCGACATCTGCGTCATCCGGGGCGGGTCGGGGGACGGGGACGTCACGGCGGAAGCGGTGGGCTTCCGCGACGGCGACGTGCTGCTCATGGCCTACGGCGACGTCCGGGGCGTGGGGCCGGGCAGCGTGGTGGAGTCCACCGGACACAAGCTGCGCGTCCCGGTCGGGGATTTCCTCGTGGGGAGGACGGTGGACGCCACGGGGAACCCGATTGACGGGCTCGGGCCGTTCGACGCGCCGGAGTACCGCGACATCGGCGCCCGCTACATCAACCCGCTCGAGCGCCCGAGAATCGACACCTGCCTGCATTTCGGCATCAAGGCGATCGACGGGATGCTCACCATCGGAAAAGGGCAGAGGATGGGAATCTTCGCGGGCAGCGGGGTGGGCAAAAGCACCCTGATGGGGATGATCGCGAAAAACGTCAAATCCGACCTCAACGTGATCGCACTGGTCGGCGAAAGGGGCCGCGAGGTCAAGGAATTCATCGAGAAGGACCTCGGAAAGGAGGGGCTCGCGCGTTCCGTGCTCGTCGTCGCAACCTCCGACCAGCCGGCCATGTTCCGCGTGAAATGCGCGTCCGTGGCAACGTCCATCGCGGAGTATTTCCGTGACCGCGGCAGGGACGTGCTGCTGATGATGGATTCCCTGACGAGGTTCGCAATGGCGCAGCGGGAGATCGGCCTGGCCGCCGGGGAGCCGCCCATCGCGCGGGGCTACACCCCGTCCATTTACGCGGAACTGCCGAAGCTTCTGGAAAGGAGCGGGAATTTCAGGACCGGCTCCATCACGGGCATCTATACGGTGCTCGTCGAGGGCGACGATACGAACGAGCCGATTTCCGATACCGTCCGCGGCATCCTGGACGGGCACATCGTCCTCACGCGCTCCCTCGCGAGCCGGAACCACTACCCGGCGATCGACATCAACCAGAGCGTCTCGAGGCTGATGACGGACATCACGACGAAGGAGCATCAGACGGCCGCCGCCAAGATCCGGGACCTTTTGTCCGTATACGACCAGAACCGCGACCTGATTTCCATCGGAGCCTACAAGCCGGGGATGAACCGAAGGCTCGACGAGGCGGTCAAAAAAATCGACGCGGTAGACGGCTTCCTCACGCAGAAAGTCGACGAATCGTTTCCCTTTGAGCAAACGGAATCCATGATGCGGGAGATATGAGATGAAAAAGTTTGTTTTCACCTTGGAAAAGGTCCTGAATTACAAGCGCCAGGTGCTGGAAGAGGAAAAAAACGAGATGGCGGGGCTCCAGTCGAAGCTGCGCGCGCTGGAGGGAGAGATCTTCGCACTGGAGTCGCGCTCCGGGGAACTGGACCGCGAACTCGCCCTCCGCCTGCGGGGAGGGGTCGCCACGCGGGAAGCGTCTTCGTGCAAAGACTACCAGGACGAGCTGATCCGGAAAATCCGGATGCTTCTGCGGGAAAAAGGACTCCTCCTGGAATCCATCGCGCAGAAGAGGCGGGAGATCATCCGGATGAACGGGGACATCTCCGGGCTGGAAAGGCTCAGGGACAGGCAGTGGAGCGATTACCGGAAGCTGTGCGGGAAAGAGCAGGAGCGCGCCGTGGAGGAATTCGTTGGCAGGGCGCGCTGCTCCGCGGGCTGATTCACGGTCCCGGTTTCCCCTGCTTGGCAATCTATCGTCTATTTCAGAGAAGGAGGTGGGTCACAAAATGATGCAAATGATTCGGCAAGTTGCCGCGGGGCAGGCCGCCCAGGTGCAAACCGGGCAAGCGGGCCGAGAGGATTCCGCGCGGGCCGCGGATGCGTTCCCGGCGCTGCTCCGTTCGGCGGCAAAAGCCGGACGGAACGAAGGGCGGACCGTAGACGACGGCGGAGAAGAAAAGGAGGGCCGCAGCCGGGAAAACAAAACCGGAAATCTTCTGTTGGCGCAGATACCCAGCCAGACGGTTATTTTTCCGTTCGGCGCTGTGGACGCCGCGGCGGATCCGGCGCCCTCCCCGTCCGTCCTTTTCGATTCACCGGCAGCCGGCCAACCCGTTCCGCAGGGGGATGTCCCCGCTGCCATTCCCCAGCCGGCGGCGCGGGAAAACGGTGTTGCCTTTCTGCAGAGCGCACAGGGGGAAAAAGCCGTGAGCTTTCCCGGGGCCGCTCCGGCGGCGAAGCCGGAGGCCGGGCCCGCATCGGCGGAAAAGACGCCGGCGCGGGAAGAAACTTATACGCCGGGCAGCGCGGCAGCACGGACCGCGCCGGGCGTCCCGGAGAAAAGCGTGGCGGCCCCGCCGGAGAGGACCGGATTTTCGCATTCGGAATCCTCCGGGGAAGAGCTTCCGGAGGAAAATCCCGCGGGAAAAACCGGCGACGAAAGCACGCAGCCTCAGAAAAAGCAGGAAATCCAGGGGGAGGAGAATCGGGCGTCCCCGGTTTTTAACCTGTATGCGGGCGGCAATGTGGTCATCAAGGTTTCCGACGCGGAAGCGGCGCAGAGGCCGCAGGCGGTCCGCCAGGTCGTGCAGGCCGTGGCGCAGCGGGCGGATCAGGGAAAGCGGGAATTTCAGGTCGAACTTTATCCGCAGAGCCTGGGCAGGGTTTCGGTCAAGCTTTCTTCGGAAAACGGCGTCCTCACCGTGGAGATCTCGGCGTCGAATCCGAAAACGCAGAACCTGCTCCTTTCCGGCTCGGAGGATATCCGCTCGATGCTGCAGGCTTCGACCGGCCGCAATGTGAATCTCGTGAGGCCGGAGCAGTTCGGCGGCTGGTATGCCCCTCGGGACGGCGGAGATTCCGGCGGGGCGCGGCAGGGGCAGGAAGAAGAAAAACGGCGGGAGTCCGCGGCCCGGCGCGGGCTGCGCGGCATTGGAGCGGCCGGCAGCATGGACGCGGGGGATTTTCTGTCCCTCATGCGGCAGATCACACAGTAGACGAAAAGGCGGGTGAAAGACAATGGAAATTTCGGAACTGTCGGGCTCGGCGCCCTATGGCGCGGCGTTCGAAACCGCGGAGCCCGCGGCTGTAACCACCGGGCGGCCTGTGAGCGCGGCCGCCTCCGACGCTTCGAGCGGCGGCCTGAGCATGACGGATTTTCTGAAGCTTCTCGCGGCGCAGTTCAAGAATCAGGACATCATGAACCCGACGGACAACACGGAGTATATCTCCGAGCTGGCGCAGTTTTCCTCCATCCAGGCGATGAATACGCTTACGTCCTATGCGGACCGCCAGTACGCCGCTTCCCTGGTGGGAAAAATCGTCCGGGTGTCGAAGACCGACGCGGAGGGAAAGAGAGTGTTCGACATCGGGAAGGTCGGCTATGTGGATTTTTCGTCGATGGACGGAACGAGCGCG
>DHAI01000074.1:0-30383 GCA_002397355.1 Ruminococcaceae bacterium UBA4958
GTGCGCATCAGCAGCACGTTGAAAATGCCAGCCAGGTTCGGCAGGATGTAAACCCAGACTTTTTCGTGCAACTGTTATATAAGTGGAATTAGACTCTTTTCACATGTTTATTCGATTATATCTTGCGATTTTATTTACAATCATAGTATTTTCTGTTTTCCTTCCGTCACGGCGACATTCAGGAGCTGAACTATATTCTTACTATTTTCCAATAGTTTTTCATTTATCTCCCATTTGCCCATCGCAGGAAAGTGTCCTGCGCTACATGCAGCCGGCGCGCGGCCACGCGCGAATTGATCTCATGCCGTTGCCACTGTTCCCGCAAGTCGAGAAATTCCTTCGGGATCTCCTTGCGCGGGCGTCCAAAGCGAACTCCCCGCGCCTTTGCCGCGGCTATGCCCTCCCGCTGCCTTTGCCGGATATTCTCACGCTCGGTCTGCGCCACGTAGGAAAGGAGCTGGAGCACGATGTCCGCAATAAGAGTCCCCGTCAGGTCCCGGCTTTTTCTGGTATCCAGCAGCGGCATATCGAGCACGACGACCTCCGCCTGTTTTTCCTTTGTCAGAAATCGCCACTGTTCCAAAATCTCCTCATAATTGCGTCCGAGCCTGTCGATGCTTTTGACCACCAGCACGTCTCCCCTCTGAAGCTTCCGAACCATCCGCCTGTACTGGGGGCGGTTGAGATCCTTGCCGCTTATCTTATCCGTATAGATTCTGTTTTCCGGAACCGAATACTCCTTCAACGCGATCAGCTGCCGATCCTCATTCTGATCCTTCGTCGATACGCGGACATAACCATAGAGCTTATCTGTCATAATAAAAAAGCCTCCGTTACTAAAGATCTGCGGTTTTCGCCGCAAATCTGATCATAACGGAAGCTAAACCAATCAGGATGGGGAATTCTCAAAAACGAGTCGGTTTCCGGCTCATTTTGTCTGTAAACTGCGTGCCGGACGGGTTGTGCACGGCGTCTGGCGGAAAAAGCGGGGGCGAATCAGCGAAAATAAGCGCCCGCCTTCCGCAGCTTTTCCCGCAGGAGCTTCGTGTCCAGGCGATGGACGTCGACCGTACCCGAACCGGCCGCCATGGCAGCGGCCGTCCCAGCGGCCTGGCCGACCGCAAGGCACACCGGCATGACGCGCGTGCTGCCCTGCAGCGCTCGCGTGCAGGAAATGGAGCGGCCCGCCACCAACACGTTTTTCAGGGATTTCGGCGTCAGGCAGCGATAAGGCACGCCAAAAGACTCGCCTTTCCCATACGGGGGATACTTTTTCAGGGTATCATCCGTCTTTCCCTCTTTTTTATCCTTCGGGGAACGGTGGATGTCAATATAGTAGCTGCACCGGCAGACTTCATCGGGGAAAACCGCCTTCGCGAGATAATCGTCTTCCGTAAGGGTATAATCACCCACGATTCTCCGGGACTCCCGAATGCCCATCAGCGCGCCGGTCTCCACCAGAAACGCATTCCCAAACGCCGCGGGATCGAATTCCGCCAGCCCGTCGCGCATGGCGCGCGCGATCTTGCGGCCTTTCATCAAAGCTTCGGAAGTCGATTTCGGGTCCGTGCCATCCACATCCACCAAATGGCCCGCATTGAAGCCGACCGTCCCCGGCCCGATGGTATTGTTGCACATATGGGCGTCGATGATTTCCGGATATTTCCCGGACGCCAGAATCTTGTAGATCGGGCTGCCGGGATTGCTGGTATGCAGCGACGGCCCCGTCCAGTAGGCGTAATCGTCGACGTTGGAGAGGATAAAACAGTGCGTCGACATCTGCACCTCTCCCGTTTTCCCGTCGCCTTTGTGGAACTGAGCCCCCGCCCAGGCGGCAAGGTCCGCGTCGCCGGTGCAGTCGACGTAAACCTTGGCCGTGTAAGCCGAAAGGCCCGCCTTATTGGCTGCCACCAGAGCTTCGACGGTGCCGCCCTTCGCCTCCGCGCGCCCGATAAAGGTGTTGAACAGGATCTCCGCTCCGGAGCCCGCAACCAGGTCGTCGTAAACGGTTTTTAAGCGCTCAGGATCAATCGGCACCCAGTCGAGCGCGTCCGGCTTGACGTGGGGCATTCCCTTTTTGCAGGCCTCGAACACCTCCTGCGCGATGCCTCTGTAAAGAATGGTTTCCTGATCCGAAAACGGGCACCATGCCGGTACCAGGCCGGACGTACCCATGCCTCCCAACGCACCGGCCGATTCCACCAGCAGCGTCTTCGCCCCGGAGCGCGCGGCGGCCGCAGCGGCCGCGCACCCCGCCGGGCCGCCTCCCGCAACGATCACATCGTATGACCCGGCGCATGGAATCGGTTCCTGAAGCTGATAACCCATGATATTTCCTTCCTTTACTGCCTGCAGGACACGGTTTTGACCGCCGGATTCCCGGCAGACAGATTCCGCCCCGCGGACGTTTTGTTTCTTAGCGGTCGCGTGCCATTTCTTTCTTTTCCAAATCATACCGCTTCCATTTCGGAATCTCCACCGCTCCGGAAAAGAACGGATCGTGCAACCCGCAAGGCGAAACCCTCCTTATTCCTAATTATAGAAAGCCCGGCGTGCCGGCTGCAAGATACAAAACGCTGTCGTTTGGTACAAAACGCTGCAATCCGGGCGAAAAGAAAGAACGGACGTTTTCCGCACAGGCAGAGGGCCTCCGGAAACCCGGCGTAACAATTGCGCGGTCTGGCGCAAGTCCCATTCGCGGTGTCCTTCGGACTCTCACAGCGCATGGTCGGCGCGGCGATCGTTGCCGCCCCATACGGCTTTTCCCGTCCAGTCCGCATCCGGCAGGGACCAGAACGGATCGTCCGGCGCCAAGCCAAGCGGAGCGAACGCCGTGGTGCACAAATACAGGCTGCCGGTGTTGATGTAGGGCTCCCGCAGAGAGGGCTGCCTGCCGCACAGGCCGACCGTAAGGAAACCGTCCTCCCGGAACGTGCCGGGCGCATCCATACAGCGGTGCATCACCGCGTTCAACGCGCAGCGGACCGCAGCCGGGGAGAGAGTTTCCGGCAGCTCTTTGCGCCGGGCCAGATCGGCAAGCTCATGGAACGCACCCATCCGGTAGCAGATGGAACGCCCGACTACAGGAAAGCTGCCGTCCGGCGCGATCAGTCTTTCCTGCACGGCGGCGTATCGCTGCGCGCGCTGCACAGCCTGCGGGCGCAAGCCGCCCCATTCGGGATAAACGTCGCCCACCGTGTCCAATACCTGCAGCAGCAGGGGATGGATCACATAGCTGTTGTAATAATCGACATGGAACGCTTCCCCGTCGCTGTACATGCCGTCGCCCGCGTACCAGTGCCCGCAGAATTCATTGACGGCATAATCCACCCGCATTTCGTCGAATTTTCCACAGGCACGGTACAGCAGACATTCCACCACCGCGCTGAACAGAAGCCAGTTCGAATAATACGGCTTTTTGCAACGGATCTGCCGCATGGCGGTCAAAAGGTTCCGCCGCGCTTCCGGTTCGCTCTTCTCCCACAGTTCCTCCCAGGCGATCAGCATGCCGCTTGCAAGAAACGCCGCGTCCACAATCGGCTGCTTGTTGCTTCCTTCATCCAGAAAGTTCATCCGGTCCGGACCGTGCGGGTCCACAGCCTGCGCCAGCGCGCGGCGGGTGAGTTCGGCAAGCTCCGCGCGCGCCGTCTCTTCTTCCGGAGCAAGGCCTTTGGCGGCCAGCCAGGGGGAAATCCCAAGCACGGTGCGGCCGAACGCTTCCAGCGGCGCAGTGCGGCTCTGCGACTGCCGCAGCAGATCCGGTTTCAGCGTTTCGTGCAGCCGCCCTTCCGCCAACGGACGCAGTACGGGCAATACGATCTTATGCAAGAGAGCGATCCATTCTTTCCGTGTCTGCATTTTACTTCTCCTCTTTTTGATTCTCAGCGTAAACCTGAAAAAAGTCCGGGCCTGATAACGGACCCAACGTCTCTGCTTCCGTTCGTCATTTCAAAGCCGCGACGATTTCCAGAACGCTGCAGGCCGGCATGGTCAGCCGGAAGCCCTCCGGCGCAATGGAAATCTCACGGAACGGTTTGGGACGGACGGCATCCGGCCGGCCAAAGTCGTTTTTGTCGGCCGGTTTTCCGGTCAGAATGCGGGCCTTCACCGTTTTCGGCCTCACGTCCAGAAGCGTGCAGTCAAGCTGACGGTCTTCACGGGCGGAAACGTTCGCAACGGTCACTGTCAGAGAACCGTCCTTTCCGACGGAGGCCGATTCGCTGAGCGCGGGAATCCGGTTTTCCCCTTCCCCGGCTTCTTCGGTGCTGAGCCGGCTTTCAGCCAGTTTGGCATCTTGGTGTCTCTTGTAGAGATCGAACACATGGTAGGTCGGAGTCAGCAGCAGCTTTTCCCCGTCCGTCAGGATCACAGCCTGCAGCACGTTGACCATCTGGGCGATGTTCGCCATGACCACACGGTCGCTGTGCCGGTTGAAAATATTCAGCGTCACCGCCGCCACAATCGCATCGCGCATCGTGTTCTGCTGATACAGGAAACCCGGGTTCGTTCCGGGTTCCACATCGTACCAGGTTCCCCATTCGTCCACAACCAGGCCGACACGGTGTTCCGGGTCGCGGCGGTCCATGACCTGCGAATGCTTCTCCACAAGTTCTTCCATTCGCAGCGCCTTCCGGATGGTCGTATAATATTCTTCTTCCGTAAATTCGGTAGCGCTTCCCTTTTTCTGCCATGCTCCGGGAACCGTGTAGTAATGCAGCGCAATCCCATCCATATACCGGCCGGCGATCTCCATCACGGTATCCGTCCAACGGTAGTCGTCCGCATTCGGCCCGCTGGCGATTTTGAACAGCCTTCCGTCCCCGTAATCATGCAGGTAGGTCTGATAGCGGCGGTAGACGTCGGCATAATACTCGGGGCGCATACAGCCGCCCCCGCCCCAGCATTCATTCCCGACGCCGAAATATTTGACGTTCCAGGGGGCTTCCCGTCCGTTTGCTCGCCGAAGGTCCGCCATCGGAGAAACGCCTCCGGAATTCAGGTACTCGACCCACTCGCTCATTTCCCGCACGGTTCCGGAGCCGACGTTTCCGCAAATATACGGCTCGCAGCCGATCTGCCCGCAGAAATCCAAAAATTCATGCGTGCCGAAGCTGTTATCCTCGACGACGCCGCCCCAGTTGGTGTTGACGATTTTTTTCCGCTTCTCTTTCGGACCGACGCCGTCTCTCCAATGGTATGTATCGGCAAAGCATCCGCCCGGCCAGCGCAGCACCGGAACCCGGATGTTCTTCAAGGCATCTGCCACATCCGAACGGATGCCGTCCACATTCGGGATTTTTGAGTCTTTCCCCACATAGATCCCGCCATAGATGCAGTGTCCCAGGTGCTCCGAGAACTGGCCGTAAATGTTTCTGCTGATGGTGCTTTTCGTGCAAAGTGGAGCGATGAACAAGCGATTCATGTTTGTTCCGCCTTTCCGAGTCTTCAAAGCTTTCCGAATTTTTTGCGCACGTTTTTCGGAAGAGAAACAAGATTTCCTATATACTACTCCATTTGATCCCCGCATTTCAAGGCCTGCCGCCATCCTGAGAATTTTATTCGGCGCTGAAAAAACGGCAAAAAAAGACACGGTTTGGAATTCCTTTCGGAACGAAAGCCGCGAAGCTTCATTCCTGAGGGATAACAAACCATGTCCGGGAAAAAACGTATGTCCGCTATTTCGCCATCAAATCGCAGATGCGATTGGAGAAATCCACCGGATCGTCCACCGGAACGCCTTCGATCAGCAGGGCCTGCTCATAAAGAAGGGAAGCGTAGGCTTTCAGCGTATCCTTGTCGGTCTGATAGAGGCCGCACAGCTTTTCGAAGATCGGGTGATTCGCATTGATCTCCAGCACGCGCTGCGACTTGACTTTGTCTTTCTCCACGTTCGGCATGGAATTCAGGACCTTTTCCATCTCCATGGAGATCGCGCCGCTGGTGGAAAGGCACACGGGATGCGTTTTCAGTTTCTGGGAAAGGATCACGCTGCTGACCTTCCCGCCGAGGGAATCCTTCAGGAACGCAAGCATGTCCTTGTTCTCTTCCGCCTTCGCCGCAGCCGCCTTTTTCTCCTCTTCGGTCTCGAGGCCGAGGTCGTCGGCCGAAACGGATTTGAATTCTTTCCCGTTATATTTTGTCAGCATGGAAACGGCAAATTCATCCACCGGGTCGGTCATGTAAAGGATCTCGTAGCCGTGGTCCTTTACGGTTTCCGTCTGGGGCAGCTTATCCACCCGGTCGATCGCATCGCCGCAGGCATAATAAATGTATTTCTGCTCTTCTTTCATGCGGTCCGCATATTCTTTCAGCGTGGTGAGCTTCTTTTCTCCAGAAGAATAAAACAGGAGCAGATCCTGCAGGGCTTCCTTGTGGATGCCGTAGTCCTGGTAAACGCCGTATTTCAACTGCAGGCCGAAGTTCTTATAGAACTTTTCGTAGTCTTCGCGATCGTTCTTCAGCATGGTTTCCAGCTCCGAACGGATCTTCTTTTCGATGCGCTCGGCAATCAGCTTCAGTTGGTGGTCGTGCTGGAGCATTTCGCGCGAAATGTTCAGCGAAAGATCCTGCGAATCCACAAGGCCGCGCACGAAGCTGAAATAGTCCGGGAGCAAGTCGGCGCACTTGTCCATGATCAGCACGCCGTTCGAATAAAGCTGCAGGCCTTTCTCGTAGTCCCTCGTATAGAAGTTATACGGCGCGTGCGCGGGAATATACAGCAGCGCGTGGAAGTTGGAGGCGCCCTCCGTGTACATGTGGATTGTTTTAGCCGGATTTTCGTAGTCGCCGAATTTGTCCTTATAGAACTGATCGTACTGTTCCTTCGTGATCTCGTTCTTGTTTTTCCGCCAGAGCGGGACCATGCTGTTCAGCGTTTCATTCTCCGTGTAGGTCTCGTACTCGTCTTTGCTGCCTTCCTTCAGGCGGCTTTTTTCCACGTCCATCTTGATCGGGTAGCGGATGTAGTCGGAGTATTTTTTAACGAGGCTCTTCAAGCGGTAGGTGTCGAGGAATTCGCCGTATTTTTCGTCATCCGTGTCGTCCTTCAGCTTCAGGATCACTTCCGTGCCGCGGTCCGCCTTTTCGCACGGATCGATGGTATAGCCGGCCGTGCCGGCGGACTCCCATTTCCATGCTTCGTCGCTGCCGAAAGCCCGGCTGAGCACCGTCACCCGGCTGCTCACCATAAACGCGGAATAAAATCCGACGCCGAACTGGCCGATCAGCTCGATATCTTCCTTTTTTTCCATATCCCGCTTGAAATTGAGCGAGCCGCTTTTGGCGATGGTGCCGAGATCGGCTTCCATCTCGTCCTTCGTCATGCCGCAGCCGTTGTCCGTAATGGTGAGCGTGCGGTTTTTCTTGTCCGGGACAATGCGGATGACGAAATCGTCGCGGTTCAGGCCGGTGTTGTTTTCCGAAAGGGCGCGGTAATACAATTTGTCGATGGCGTCGCTCGCATTGGAAATCAGCTCGCGCAGAAAGATCTCCTTATGAGTGTAGATCGAATTGATCATCAGTTCCAACAGGCGTTTGGATTCCGCCTTGAATTGCTTCATTGCAGACACGCTTCCCCTCTGAATAAAAAGAATTAGCACTCTTTTAACTCAAGTGCTAATTTATGATAACCCATTTTCAGAGAAAATGCAAGGGCGGAATTGTGAATTTTTTATTGCTTTCCGCCGTTCTCATTTTCCTTTGGAACATAATCGTGGTCGACCGTAACGACGGCGTAATAATGCGGGTTGATTTTCCGGATGCCGTCCCCTACGGCGGCGGCAAGCTCCTGGTCGTTCAGGCGGAAACCGAACGGCACGCAGACGTCAAAAACAACGTTCGCATGAGTCGGCCCCCATACCACGCGGAAATCGTGCATGGTTACCTCCGGAGAAATGGTCTGCACCATGGCGAGCACGTTTTTATGCAGCTCATTGGTCCGAGGGTCGTCCGTAATAATGGGGTCCATGTGGATCACAATATGGATGCCCTTTTCCGTCAGAAACCGGTGTTCGATATTGTCGATAATGTCATGGCTGACGAGAATATTCCGTTCGGCGGGCACCTCACAGTGAACGGAAGCAAAGCACCGGCCCGGGCCGTAATCGTGGATTGCGAGGTCGTGTACGCCGATAATGCCGTCGGTTTCCCGGATCGTGCGGTAGATGTCATCCACCAGCTTCTCCGGCGGCGCAGTGCCGATCAGGGGGTTGCTCGTGGCGCGGATCAGGCGGTAGCCGGTTATGAGGATCAGCACGGCGACCGCAAGGCCGAGGCAGCCGTCCAGATTATAGCCGGTAAAACGGGTAACCAGCATGCCCGCGAGCACAACCGCGGTGGAAACCACATCCGTGCGGCTGTCGGCTGCGGCGGCGACAAGCGTTTCGGAAGCCGTTCTCTTCCCGACGGAGCGGTAAAACGCGCACTGCCACAGTTTGATCAGGATCGACGCGGCAAGCACGCAAACCTCCGCAAGTCCGAAAACCGTGTTCTCCGGATGGAATATTTTTTCAAACGAGTCGCGGGCAAACTGCACGCCGACAACGAAGATCATGATAGAGACGATCAGGCCGCTCAGGTATTCAAACCGGGCGTGACCGAACGGGTGTTCCCGGTCCGCGGGTTTCGAGGCAAGTTTAAAACCCATCAGCGTGACGACGGACGAAAGCGAATCGCTCAGGTTGTTTACCGCGTCCGCCGTAATGGCGATGCTGTGGGAAACCGTACCGGCGACGATTTTGAGCACAAACAGGAAAAAATTCGTGAGGATGCCTACGATGCCGGCAAATTTACCGCAGCTGCGCCGGACCTCCGGGTTTTCGGTATCGCCGCTGTCCTTCACGAAAAGGCGAAGCAGAAGCTTTGTCATTTTACTCCCTCAAACAGGTTCCCTCCAACGCTGTCTATTGCGGCGACCAGGGGAAAATCGCGCACTTCCAGCTTTTTTACGGATTCGCAGCCGAGGTCCGCAAACGCGACGACCTCCACGGACACGACGCATTTTGCCGCAAGGGCGCCCGCTCCGCCGATCGCGCAGAGATAGACGGCTCCGCAGTCCCGAATGGCCCCGGCGACCTCCGGCGAGCGGTCCCCCTTGCCGATCATGCCTTTCAGGCCCAGGCGCAGCAGGCGGGGCGTATAGGGGTCCATGCGCGCGGAAGTCGTCGGCCCGCAGGAACCGATCGGCAAGCCGGGCGGCGTCGGCGTGGGGCCCGCGTAGTAGACGACGGAGCCTTCCAGGGGGAAAGGCGGCCGTTTGCCGCGGTCCAGCATGGCGCAGATGCGCTTGTGCGCGGCATCGCGCGCCGTATAAACGGTTCCGCTCAGCAGCAAGCGGTCGCCGGCGCGCAATTCACCCGCCCACCGGGAAATATCTTTTGTATGATAATGGCGTTCATTCATAAGGAAAACCTCCTGACAGGCGTTTCGCTTTTCTTTTTTTATGACAAAAGCGGGGAAACCGCTTTTGCAGTTTCCCCGTTTCAGCGGCTTAGCCGCGTTTTTTCAAAATTTTCAAATCTTCTTTTTCGTTCGCAAAAGAAAGAACATACCAACCGCGGCGACGGCCGCGATCAATGCCGGAAGCCAAAAATACACCGCGCTAGCGCCGGCGGTGAAAAGCCCGAAAACGATCAGGGGAATTGCGGCCATAAGAATCACCGACAGCATGCGTTTCATCGCGCTGTTCAGATTGTTGGAAATGACCGACGATGTGGCGCCCATCGTGCCGCTCACGATATTCAGGTAAATGTTGGACATGTCGATGGCCTGCTTGACCTCGATGAGCACATCCTCCAGAAGGTCTTCGTCGTCGTCGTAAAGTTTGACGACACGGCCCCGCATGATTTTTTCCAGCGTGATTTCGTTGCCTTTGAGCGACGAAGAAAAGTATACCAGAGATTTTTCAATATCCAGAAGCTGGAGCAGTTCCGCATTGCGCATGGAACGGCGCAGCTCCGTTTCCACATAATTGCTGATCTTGTCGATCTGCTTCAGGTATTGCAGGAAGCGCTGCGCCACGCGCAGCATGACGCTGAGCATGAACCGCGTTTTCAGGTTCGTCTGCACGCCGCGCACGGCGCCCTGCGCAAACTCCCCCACGACCGGATTATCCCGGATGGAAACCGTGATGACGTTTTTTTCCGTGATGATGATGCCCAGCGGCATGGTGGTATAGGTGATGCTCCGCCCTTCCTTTTCCACCACCGGGCTGTCGATCACGATGAGCGTATTGTCGTCTTCGTGGTCGATGTGGGAAGACTCCTCTTCATCCATCGCGGCGCGAAAAAAATCCGCCTCGATCCCGAAATCCGAAATCAGGCTGTTGATCTCCCTGTCGTCGGGAGACACGCAGTTGATCCAACAGCCCGGCTCACATGCGGGCAGCCGCAGCATACGGCCGTTTTCCGTCTTGTAATAGGACAGCATTGTGTTCATCTCCTCCGTTGATTATGTTACTACAGTGCCCCAACGGGTCAGGTTTCACAATGCCCACCCCCTGCGCGTATGCCGCGCTGATCAGATACACGAGTAATTATAGCACAGCGTCGCAGGATTGCAAGGGTGCGGCCGATATTTTACAGTATGTCTGAAAATACTTTCAAATTGCCCCAAAATCGTCGATTTAGCGTTTTTTCGGGGGTTGAAAGTAAGGAGACGGCAAACGGCGGGAAGTTCCGTCCGGAGCTCCCGCCACCCGCCCGAACAGCGGGCGGATGCCGCAGCCTCAGCTTTTCCGGTTGAAAATCTGCATGATGTCGATGAAATCGTCGTCTTCGGCAACGGGGACGCTCTTATCCGCCGAAGCGTTTCCAGAAGCCGCCTGTGCGGAAGCGGCCGGTTTTTCCTCGGCCTTGCTCTCCTCCGGCTCCGCCTCGGGCACTTCCCCCTCCCCGGCCGTCGGGAAGCCCGTCGCGATCACCGTGACGCTCATCTCGTCGTCCATGTCCTCGTCGAACGCGGCGCCCCAGATGATATTCGCGTCCTCGTGCGCCTGCGCGGCGATCATGGAGGAAGCGGTCTCCATTTCATCCAGGCCGATGTCCGGCGAAGAGGTGATGTTGATGATGACGCCCTTCGCACCGTTGATGGAGGTCTCCAGCAGCGGGCTGGAAATCGCCATCTTCGCGGCCTCCTCCGCCTTGTCCTTGCCGGAAGCGCGGCCGACGCCCATGTGCGCGTAGCCGGCGTCTTTCATCACGGCGGTCACGTCCGCGAAGTCCAGATTCACAAGGCCGGGAAGCTTGATCAGGTCCGAAATGCTCTGCACGCCCTGGCGCAGGACGTCGTCCGCCACCGAAAAAGCGTTCAGCAGCGTAATGCGCTGCTCGCTGACGAGCTTCAGGCGCTCGTTCGGAATCACGACGAGGGAATCCACATGCTCTTTCAACGCGGCGATGCCATCTTCCGCCTGAACCATGCGGCGCTTTCCTTCGAATTCGAACGGCTTTGTGACAATGCCGACCGTGAGCACTCCCATATCGTGCGCGATCTCCGCGACAATAGGCGCGGCCCCCGTCCCCGTTCCGCCGCCCATGCCGGCGGTGATGAAAACCATATCGCTGCCGCGGATCGCCGCGGCAATCGCCTCCCGGCTCTCGTCGGCGGACTTCTGGCCGATCTCCGGCTTGGAGCCGGCGCCCTTGCCGTGGGTGACCTTCTCGCCGATCTGGATCTTCTGCGTCGCTTTGGAACGATACAGGGCCTGCTTGTCCGTGTTGATGCTGATGAATTCGATGCCCTGCACGCCGGAAGTAACCATGCGATCGACAGCGTTTCCGCCGCCGCCGCCCACGCCGATTACCTTTATCTGAACGATGTTGTCGAAGTCGTTGTCAATTTCAAAAGGCATTTTGCCGCTTCCCCCTTATGTATCCTGGTTTTTTCGATTCAGCGCCATCTGGAATCCATTACAGTAATTATACACTTTTCCGTGGTGAATTCAATCGGAATTTCTCGTAAATAAAACGAATTTCTCCGCTTACTTTCCCGCAGCCTGGGAAGATCCCGCGCCGTAATCAGGGTCGAAATACGCCCGGTTCGTGCTGGAAGCGACGGAAAGGTTCAGCGTTCCTTTCTCGGTGGGCTTGATGTTGTTTTTCAGCAGGCTCTTTGCAAAGGCAAGTTTATAGTCAAGGTCCGTCGGTACCCCGAGATCCACGGTGACACGGCCGTCGTACACAAACCGGATCCTCGCCTTCTGGGAAAAATCGACGGCGGTAACTTTGGCGACGCCGCTCTTTTGGATGGCGCCCATGATGCTCTTGCACAGCTCAAGCTGATCGGTATCCGCAAACTTTACGGCCGAGCCGACTTTCGCTTCTTTCACCGAGAGACCGCGCAGCTCCGTGCAGTTCTTAGGCGGGGAAGGCGCGCTCTCCAGCGCTCTGCCGCTCTCGCCCAGGATGACGTAACGGCCGCCGGTTTTCACCGCGCCCCAGATTTTCTCCTCCTGCACGCTGATGAGCACGCGCGCAGGAAATTTACGCGAAACGCGCACCGTTCCCAGATAAGGAAGCTTTTGGCGGATCGTCTCCGCGGCCTGCCCTGTGCGGAAGCGGAACAGGTTGTCCCCCGTGCGGATGCCGCTGGCCTCGACGATCTGCTCCTGCGAATAGCGCGAAGAGCCCGCCACGTCGACATCGGTGATTTTGAACAGCACGGTCAGCGAAAGGACCACGGCCGCACCGAGCACGGCGAGGAACAAAAAAGAGTAGAAAAAGACGAGGACATGCCTGCGATGCCGTCGGCGCTTTCTCGCGCGCTGGCGGGCCGCCTGCGTAAAATCCGGGGCCGCCTGGCGCCTCACCGGCGCCTCATCCGGGCGCGCGGGCCGGCGCTCCCCCGCTTCGCGTTCATAGGCGCGCGGCGGTTCCCGCTTTCTGCGATCCGGCATGTTCTCACTTCCTCGTATCGTCAAGATCTCGGACAAACCCGGGTGTGTCTTGGTCAGACCCGCTCGACCTCCGCGCCGAGCTGAACCAAATTCTTTTCCAGCTTTTCGTACCCGCGGTCCAAATGGTGCAGTCCGGTGACTTTTGTCAAGCCGCAGGCCGCGAGCCCCGCCACCACAAGCGAGGCGCCGCCGCGCAGGTCCGTCGCCTCGACAAGCGCGCCCGAAAGGCTCTCCACTCCCTCCACAATGGCGACGCGGCCCTCCACCTTGATGTTCGCGCCCAGGCGGAGCAGTTCCCCGACATGTTTAAAACGGCTTTCAAAAATATTCTCCACAAAAATGCTCGTGCCGTCGGCGATACACGCCATTGCCATCACGGGAGCCTGCGCATCGGTCGGAAATCCCGGGTACGGCATCGTGCGCACGCATTTGATCCGGCGCAGCCTGCGCGGGGCCGAAAGATGCATCCGGTCCCCAACCGCCGTAAGGGTACAGCCGCTCTCCTCAAATACGGGGATAACCGGTTCGAGGTGCTCCGGTACGATGTCCGTCACCGTGACGGAACCCCCGGTGACGGCTCCGGCGGCGAGGTAAGTCGCCGCTGCGATTCGGTCCGGGATAACGCGGTGTTCGCATCCGGCAAGGCGCTTCACTCCCTCCACGATAATCGTGCTGCCCCCCGCGCCCCTGATGCGCGCGCCGCAGGAATTCAGAAAATCCGCAAGGTCGCAGATTTCCGGCTCGCGCGCGGCGTTGTTCACGACGGTGGTGCCCTTCGCAAGCGACGCCGCGATGAGGATGTTCTCCGTCGCGCCGACGCTCGGGAAAGCCAACGGGATCACCGCGCCCTGCAGGCCGTTCGGAGCGGAACAGTTCAGACGCCCGTGATCCTCCTCGATCACGACGCCCATTTTCCTCAGCGCGGAAAGATGAAGGTCGATGGGGCGCGGACCAAGCTCGCAGCCGCCCGGATAGGAGAGCGTCGCGCGGTTCAACCGGCAGACCATCGGGCCAAGGAAAATAATGGACGAACGCATCTCGCGCATCAATTCGTCCGGAATATCGCCGCGGTCGGCCGTGGTCGGATCGACGACGATATCGCCCCCGGACATCTGAACGCCGCAGCCCAGATGGCGCAGGATGCGGACGGACGTGTCCACGTCGGACAGCGACGGGCAGTTATGTAGCACGCATTCGCCGCTGCAGACAAGGGACGCCGCCATCAGCGGCAGCGTACTGTTCTTTGCGCCGTGGATCCGGACCTCTCCGCAAAGCTTTTTCCCACCGTGAATCAGCAGCATCTCCATACCGGCACCCCCACATTCGTTCTGTCCCATCATATGCCGCGGGGTGCGATGCGGTTACGGAACGATTATCTGCGTTCCGCAAGAACCTCTCTTATCACCTTGCAGATGCGCTCGTTCGCGTCGAGAATGGCCATCTTACGTGCGTTTTGCGCCAGCGCCGGAATCGTTTTCGGGTCTGCAAAAAGCTTTTCCACCTTGCTGCAGAGCGTCTCGCCGGTCAGATCCTTTTCCTCCAGGATCTGGGCCGCGCCGCGGTTCACAAGTGCCATGGCGTTGTGGTACTGGTGGTTCTCCGCCACGTTCGGCGAGGGGATGAGGATGGAGGCCTTTCCCTGCGCCTGCAGCTCGCTGAGCGTGATGGCGCCCGCGCGGCAGATCACAAGATCCGCGGCGGCAAGGCAATCCGGCATGTCGTCGATGTATTCGCGCACGTCCAGCTCCGGGTGGGCGGAAAGGTCCACGCCTTTCCGCTTCATCAGGTCGGGAAACCAGCGGCCCCACTGGCCGTAGCCGTGGATGTGCTGAAAGCGGCCGCTTTTCACGCTCGCCGCCAGCAAATCCGCGACCGCCTCGTTGATCTTCCTCGCGCCGAGGCTGCCCCCGAAGGAGAGGATCAGCGGGCGGCTGTCGAGGCCGAGTTTTTTCCGCGCTTCGTCCCGGCGGGCGCGGATGACCTCCTGCCGGACGGGATTGCCGGTGAGGACGCAGCGGGCTTCCGGCGGGAGATAATTCTTGGCGTCCCAGACGGCGAGCATGGTGCGGTCCGCGCGCTTCGCAAGCACCTTGTTCGTCACGCCCGGGAAGGCGTTCTGTTCGTGGATTACGGCTGGAATCCCCAGCCTGACGGCCTCGCGGATGACAGGCCCGGCCACATACCCGCCCGTCCCCACGCAGATGTCCGGCCCGAATTCCCGGATGATTCTCTTCGCCTCGGTGCTGGCCGTAAAAACGTGGACGGCCGCGGCGGCGTTCCTGCGGACGTTCTTCCAGCTCAGCCGGCGCTGGAAACCGGAAACGACGATGCCGCGGAACTCATAGCCCGCCGCGGGCACAAGCCTTTCCTCCATGCCCCCCTTCGCGCCGATATACAGGATCCGCGCGTCGGGTTCCCGCTCGCGCAGGTAGCCGGCCACGGCAAGAGCCGGATTGATATGCCCGGCGGTTCCTCCGCCGGCGAACAGGACTTTCATTTTTGACGGCCTCATTTCATGTTTTTTCAACGGACGACGTTCGCGAAATGGACAGAACGATCCCCATCTCGGCGAGCAGAATGACGAGAGATGTGCCTCCGTAACTGAAAAACGGCAGACTGATCCCGGTGTTCGGGATGGTGTTCGTCACGACGGCGATGTTCAAAACCACCTGCAGGCCGACCTGAACCACAAGCCCCGTACCGAGCAGCATGCCAAATTTGTCTTTCGCATGGAGCGAAATGCTGACGCCGCGCCAGACGAGCATGGCAAACAGGATAATGATGATCAGGGCGCCGAGGAAGCCGAGCTCCTCGCAGACGATGGCAAAAATAAAATCGTTCTGCGGCTCCGGCAGATAGAGGTATTTCTGGCGCGACTGCCCGAGCCCGAGGCCGAGCAGGCCGCCCGAACCGATCGCATACAGCGACTGGCGCGTCTGGTACGTCTTGTCGACGATTTCCTTGCTCGCCTTGGAAAACGGGTCCAGCCACGCGGCGATGCGCCAGTTTGCGTACTCGACCTTGCCGGAAAATCGGACCAGATAGACGAGGGCGGAGCCCGCAAGGCCGAAGCCGAGGCCAAACCAGCGGAGCTTGACGCCGCCGATGAACAGCATGATGGCCGAAAGGAGCAGGACGATGACGGTCGCGGAGATATGCGGTTCCTTAATCAACAGGGCGCAGACCGGCGCGAGGATCAAAATATAGGGCAGCACGCCGTAACGAAACGTGTTCATACGGCTGAAATTCAGCGAAATCAGATGCGCGAACAGCAGGATAAGCGCGAATTTTGCCACTTCGGAGGGCTGGAGCTGCCCCAGCGGGCCGAGCCGCAGCCAGCGGTGAACCCCGTTGATGGCCGGCGTGACGAGCACAAGGCCGAGCAGCGCAATCGACAGAACCAGCACCGGAACCGCAAACTTATGGAAGTGGTGATAGTCGAAGTACGAAAGGACGATCATCACAAAGATGCCGATGACGGCGAAAACCGCCTGGCGCTTGATATAAAAATAGCTGTCGTCCATATAGTAGGAAGCGTTGGCGTAGCTCGCGGAGAACATCATGATCAGACCGATGACGACAAGCACGAGCACAAGGAAAAGAAACGGCAGATCCATGCCGCCCCGGACGGAAAAAACGCGGAACTTTTTTTTTGCCCTGACGGAGGCCGCGCTTTCCGGCGCCGCGCCGCGCCGCGCCTTCTCCCGGGCAGCCATGGTGCTCCCCCCCGCAGAAGAATTCATCAAGCCGTTTTCCCCCTTCATACAGCCACAGCTGACGATAGCAGAAATCCCGCGCCGAACCTGTCGAAAATGCGTTCAAATTCCAAAGTGGGCGAGCAGCGCCGCCCCGATCCCGCAGGCGACGGTCACCGCGCTGAAAACCGTGCAGATCTTTTTTTCGCTCCAGCCGCAAAGCTCAAAATGGTGATGGATCGGGCTCATTTTAAAGAGCCGTTTGCCGTGCGTCGCCTTGAAATAGCAGACCTGAAGGATGACCGACAGGATCTCGAGAATGTAAACCGCCCCGACGAGCAGAAGCAGAACCGGCACATTCAGCGCATAGCCGAGCGCGCACACCACGCCGCCGAGGAACAGGGAACCCGTGTCTCCCATAAAGACTTTGGCGGGGTTGAAATTCCAGAGCAGGAAGCCGAGGCATCCGCCCGCGACGGCGCCCGCGAAGATGCCCACGGGCGTCAGCTGCATCATACCCGCGATCAGCAGGAAGGCAAGCGAGGCGAAAAGCGTGACCGAACCGTTCAGCCCGTCGATCCCGTCGGTGAAATTCACGGCGTTGACCATCCCGACGATGCCGAGCAGCGAAACGATCCAGTACCAGACTCCCCAGTCCACGCTCCCGGCGAACGGCACGAGCATCCTGCTGCCGGAGCCGGAGCGCCACAGCGCGAACAGATAGGAACCGGCGGCCAGGAACTGGAGCAGCAGCTTCTGCCGAACGCTCAGACCGAGGTTGCGTTTCTTCACCGCCTTGATATAGTCGTCAATAAAGCCGATGAAGCCGAACGCGCAGGCCATGAGAAGGCCGCCGGCGATCTTTGTCCGCATATTCATCACGGCCGCGTCCCCGCCGGACTGCCGGTACCACAGCGGAACACAGACCGCCACGGTCAGAAGAATGCTGATGATGAACATAAAGCCGCCCATGATGGGAGTCCCGTTCTTTTTGCTGTGCCATTTCGGCCCGGATTCCCGGATCGTCTGGCCGAAATTGATTTTGTGAAGAAACGGCACCAGCCACTTCCCCGTCAATGCCGAAACAAAGAACGAGAGGATCACAGCCGCCGTCACCCAGATTGAGCTCATATGATTTTTTTCCACCTTTGCCGCGCTGTCTGAACCGTCCGAAGCGGGCGCGTTCCCGCGCTATTTCTGCAGAGACTATTGTACCGCTCCGGGGACGGTGAGGTCAAGGCGATTCAGCGCGTCGAGGGCTTCCGCGAACGGAACGCCCGCGGCAATGGCCGCGGCGGCCGCCGCAAGCGCAGGCTCCACGTCGCCCGGCGACCGCGTCTTCAGGCGCACGCGGCCGATGATGCCGACGCCGACAATTTCAAACGACACCAGTCCGGACTCCGTCGGACGGATATTCCGCGCCGTGAAATCCGCACCGTTCCATTGCGTGGAATATGTGACGGTATTTCCGGAAACGCCCGGATCCGGTTTTTCCTCCCGGGAATACCGGGCAACCCGGACCTGAAACCGGGAGGAACCGGGCCGTCCGGCCGCATCCGGCGCAAGGAGGACGGCTGCGCCGCCCGCCGCCGGGACGCGGCTTTCCGGAAGCACGTTGAAGCCGCCCCTGCCGCATTCCTCCAGAATCCGTTTCAGCAGATAGTTTTCCCTTTTTGCGCCGTCCGATACGGCGATCGTTTTCCCGGCCGGATTCCGTTTTTCCATCGTGCAGTCTCCTCCTCGCCTCAGAATACCTGGTTGTTCTCGGAGAACGTGACCGTAACCACCGTTCCCGGCGGCACTTTTGTCCCCGCCGCGATATCCTGCGCGGCGGAAACCGCGCTGGAACTCGTGAGCGCCGCTCCCGTTATGCTGATATTCACCCCGGCCTCAGCGGCTTTCTCATTCGCGGCGGAAAGCGAAAGCTTCGCCATGTCGGGAACCGTGACCGTCTGTTTTGCGCTCGCCGCGTCCGTGATAAGGACGACCGTCCCGCCTTTCGGTATGTTTTTGTTCGGCTCCGGCACCTGCGAGATCACCTTGTCGCCACCGCCGATCACCTTCGCGGTCAGGCCGGCGTTCGCCACCGTATTTTTCGCGGCCGCCACCGTCTGCCCAACCGTGTCCGGCGCCTTGTCGTCCAGCTTCTCAAGCTCAGTTTCGCTGTACTTCGGCTCCACGCCCAGGTACGGGAGGATCTGCGTCATCGTCGCCTGGAAAGTCGGCCCGGCGACAGGGCTGCCGTAGTAGCCGTTTGGGCCGTGCGGCTCGTCGTAGAACACGAGCATGGCGACCTGCGGGTCGTCGGCGGGGGCGAATCCGCAGTAGGAGGCGATGTATTCCTTTTTCGGCAGCAGCTCCCGTTTTTCGGAAGTCCCGGTCTTTCCGGCGACGCGGTAGCCGGCGATATAGCCGCTCTTCGCCGTGCCCTTCATCGCGTCCTTCTGGAGGATCGCGCACATGCGCTGGGAGGTCTTGGCGGAAATGACCTGGCGTTTCGGCGACGCATCCGTCGTCTTTACGATGTTTCCGCCGCTGTCCACGACTTTCTCAACGATATGCGGCCGCACGAGATAGCCGCCGTTCGCCACGGCGCAGCAGGCCGTGATCATCTGGATCGGCGTGATCTGGTTCGACTGGCCGAACGATTCCACCGCGAGGTCCAGCGCGGTCATCTGGTCGACCGGATGGTAGATGCTGCGCGATTCTCCCGGCAGGTCCACCCCTGTTTTCTCCGTGAGCCCGAACGCATTGAAATACTTGAAAAAGCGGTCGATGCCGAGAAGCGCGCCCACCTGCATGAAGACCACGTTGCTGGAGTTGCAGATGCCGTCCTCGAACGTGAGGCTGCCGAACGTCTTCCAGTCGTTGATCCGCTCCCCCATGATCGTGAGCGAACCCGGGCAGGGAAACACGGTTCCCTCTGTGACGAGGTTTTCCTCCAGGGCGGCGGAGGCGGTGACCATCTTGAAAACGGAGCCCGGAGCGTAAGTGTCGCTGACGCACTTGTTGCGCCACTGGACATTCAGCGCCTCCTGCGTCGCCTCGCTTTTCTCTTTGGAGTCCGTGATCTTTGCGATCGCCGCCGCCTGCTTGGAATCGGCGACCACGAACGGATTGTTCGGGTCAAAGTCCCCTTTGACCGCCATGCCGAGGATGGCGCCGGTCTTGACGTTCATCACAATGGCGCAGGCGCGGTTCTGCACGTCGTTGTTGGCAAGCCCTTCCGTGAGGTACTTTTCCACATAGTGCTGCACCACCTCGTCGATGGTGAGCACGAGGCTGTCGCCGTCTTTGGCGGGGATCTCCTGCTCGTACTGGAAGCCCATCTCCTTGCCCACGGCGTTCTGCGCCGTCACAAGGCGTCCGTTCGTGCCGGTAAGCACGCTGTCGTACTGAGCCTCCACGCCGGCCAGGCCCTGGCTGTCCGTCCCGGTGAAGCCGAGCACCGTCGCCGCAAATTTGCCGTAGGGATAATACCGTTTATAGTTTTCAATGAGGTCGATACCGCTCGTGATCTGATGATCCTTTTCAAACTGAAGGATCTTGTCGCGCACGTCGGACTCGACCTTTGTTTTCAGGATTTCATAGTAGGATTTCTTTTTCTTCGTGCGCTCCAGGACTTCGTTCTTATCCATGCCGAGGATCTGGGAAAGGCCGGTCGCAATGGTGTCCCGGTCTTTCTCCTCGATGACGGCGGGCGCGAGGATCACATCCCAGACCGTGGCGCTTTTCGCCAGTTCCTTCATATTGCAGTCATAGATCGTCCCCCGCTTCGCCGAAAGGGATTTGTCGCGGAGCTGCTGCGCCGCGGCGCGCATCTGCAGGTCCGGCCCCTGAATGATCTGCAGCTTTACAAGGCTGTAAACCAACGTCCCAAAGCCGCCCACGACCAGCGCGAGCAGGGCGATCAGAGAGCGCCGCCACATCCGGATTGTCGTTCCTTTTACCATAAAAGCCTCCAAAGGGTTTCCCGATAACAAATGAGAGTCAAGATTTTCTCTTAACTCTCTTCCCTCACCAAGCGTTTACCGGTGCTGATCCTATTTTACTAAAATGCAGGTTAAATTATGACAGAAAGCCTTTTACCTTTTCCCAGGCGCGCTCCAGCCAGCCGGCATTCTCCGTTTTTGCGACGACCTCGCTCTTGTCGCCCTTCGAAAGTTCTACCGTAGTCACCTGGTCTTCGGTCGTTTTTTTCATGCCCAGTTTTTGGGCGGCGTAAGTCTCCACCGCCTCCATGGAGAGCGCGGTATCCGATTTGATCTTCAGCTGCGCGTACTGGTTCCGCTCCTCGCGGAGCGTCTCTTCCGCCTCGCCCATCCTGGTGGAAAGCTCGCCAAGCTGCGCCTGACCGAAAATGTACATGCCGAGGATCCCCGATACCGCAAGAAACACAAGGAACATCGAAACGACCTTCCACGGCCTGAGTTTCGGCTTCCGGTTCTGTTCCAGCCTCTCTTTCGGGATTTCAATCACATTCGACTGTTTCCGCGGCTCTCTTTCCGCGCTGCGCTTCGGCTCAAAAAGCGCAAAATCGTAAGCACTGCTCTGGTTTGCCATGAAAAATCACTCCCGTTCTCCTTGATTGATGTTGTTAGAGTTTGATACAGACGCGCAGGCGTGCGCTGCGGCTGCGGGGATTTGCGGCGATTTCCTCCTCCGAAGGCGGAACGCCGCCGCGGAACAGCAGCTTCGCCCTTGGTTTCCTTCCGCAAACGCAAACGGGAAAATCCGGAGGGCAAATGCAGCCCTGGCACCAGTCCGCCATGCGCCGTTTGACCATGCGGTCTTCCAGCGACTGAAAGGAGATAACCGCCAGGCGGCCGCCGGGTTTCAGTACGCGGAGCGCGGCGTCAAGCCCTTCGGAAAGCCTGTCCATCTCCCCGTTTACCCGGATGCGGAGCGCCTGAAAAGTTTTCCGGGCCGGGTGGCCTTTCTGCCGCCGCACTTTCGCGGGAACGGACTGCTTGACGATCTCCGCAAGCTGGAGCGTCGTCTCGATCGGCGCCTTTTCTCTCGCGCGGACGATGCCCTGCGCGATGGCCCTCGCATTTCGGTCCTCGCCGTACCGCAAAATGACCTCGGCCAGCTCGCGCTGGGAAAGGGTGTTCACCAGGTCCCTGGCGGAGGCGCCCTCCCGGCTCATGCGCATGTCGAGCGGGGCGTCGTGCTGATAGGAAAAGCCGCGCTCCGGGTTGTCGAACTGGTAGGAGGAAACACCAAGGTCGAACAGGACGCCGTCCGCGGGAAAAGCGCCGCAATCCCTGGCGGCCTCTTCCATCCCGGCGAAATTGCCCCGGTACACCGTCGCGCACGGATAGGCGCCCAGCCGCTCGCGCAGAACCTCGATGGCGTCCGGATCCTGGTCGATGGAAAGGAGCCGCCCCGTGGTCAGCTTTTCCGCGATGGCGCGCGAGTGGCCTCCGCCCCCGGCGGTTCCATCGATATAGACACCGTCCGGACGGATGTCGAGGCTTTCGATCGCCTCCCGCAAAAGAACCGGTTTATGAGAAAAATCCATCGCTATGCCTCTAAAAATCAAGCTCGTCCATCGCCTCGGCGATGTTTTCCTGCGTCAGCGTGGAATTGAATGCGTTCCAGGAGCCCGTATCCCAGATTTCCGCCCGGCTGGAGGCGCCGATGAACGTGACGTCTTTTTTCAGGCCCGCGTAGCTGCGCAGGTTCTGGGGAACCAGGATGCGCCCCTGCTTGTCCGGCTCGGCCTCCACAGCCCCCGAGAAGAAAAAGCGCTGCAGGCCGCGCGCTTTGGAAACCGGCATGGCGCTTACTTTCTGCTGAAGCCTGTCCCAACCGGCGGGTGAAAGGACAAAAAGGCAGCCGTCAATCCCTTTTGTCAGGTAGAAATGTTCGCCAAGATCCTCCCGGAACTTGGACGGAACGATGACCCGGCCTTTCGGGTCGATATTATGTTGATACTCACCGATCAGCATTGCAGGCCACGCGGAAAAAAGAAACGCAAAGCAGCCACTTTGTGATCCTTTTCCTCCACCTTTCACCACTTTGTGGTTTCATTATAGCGTGTGCCGGATGAAAATGCAACTGATTCTTTTACGGGAAAGTGATTTTATCGGCACCCATATATACCATATTTTGGAAATAAACGGGCATAAAAATGCAGCGCCGCTATATCTTGCGGCGCTGCATTTTTATCTTAAAGTTAAAGATCAGCTCTGGGCGGATTTCTGGGATGCCTTGATATTCTGCCGAACTTTCCGCGCCTCCGCGAGAAGCCCGGTCAGCTCGTCATCCGTGCGTTTCATCAGGTCGTCCACATAGTCGTTCGTGGCGCGGCGCATCTCACGGTTTTTGCCCTGCGCCTGGCCGAGGAGCTCATTGGCGTGCTGCTGCGCCTGACGGACGATTTCGTCCTGGGCAACCAGTGCCTTCGCACGTTCCTGTGCCACGCGGATCGTCGTATCCGCCTCCCGCTTTGCGTCTTCCAAGATCTGCTTGCGGTCCGCCACGATCTTGCGCGCCTGGTGGATCTCCTGGGGAAGCGCCTGGCGAACCTCATCCAGGATCTGGCGCGCCTGATCCCCGTCCAGCACGGATTTCCCGCGGCTCATCGGCAGGCTCCAGGCCTTATCCAGCATGTCGTACAATTCGTCGATCAGTTCATCCACACTCATTCTGTTTCCCTCCTGTGCACAAACGCTTTTTGATGTCGTCCAAAATGCAATCCGGCACAAAATTCGTAATGTCGCCGCCGAAAGACGCAACCTGCTTCACGCCGCTGGAGCTGAGAAACATGTTCTCCGCCGTGGTGTTCAGGTAGACGGTCTCCAAGTCCGGATTGAGCTTCTTGTTGAAAAGGGCCATCTGGAACTCGTATTCGAAGTCGGACATTGCCCGAAGACCCTTCACAATCGCAATCGCATGGCGCGCCTTCGCATAATCGGCGAGAAGGCCGTCGAAACCGACGACCTCGACGTCGTCCATGCCTTCGGTGCAGCGCTTCAGCAGATTGATGCGCTCCTCCAGCGTAAAAACGGTATGCTTGGCGGGATTTACGAGCGCGGCCACGATCACATGATCGAAAATCTTGCGCGCGCGGTTGATGATATCCATATGGCCGAGCGTAACGGGGTCGAAACTTCCCGGGCAAATCGCTATTCTCATGTTTCCGGCACATCCTTCCGCCTGTAAACCGCGAGCATGACCTTTCCGTAGCGGTAGGATCTTTCTTTCCGGAAACCGGCCGCATCGAGAGGCAGCTCCTCGTCGAACGGATGTTCACAGACGACGGTCCCGCCCGGATTCATATGGGACGCAGCAAGCGGCAGCGCCTGTTGCAGCAGGCCGGCACGGTACGGCGGATCGAGAAAGGCAAGGTCGAATTTCCCGCAGTTTCCCGCGAGGTAGGACGCAAAATCCGCGTGCACCACGCGGGCGGCACCGGAAAAGCCGCAGGCCTCCACATTCTTCCGCACGACCGCGGCGGACTCCGCGCTCGCGTCGACGAACACGGCCTCCCGCGCGCCGCGGCTCAGGGCTTCGATGCCAAGCTGGCCGGAACCCGCAAAAAGGTCCAGCACGCGCCGGCCTTCCAGTTCAAACTGTACGATGCTGAACAGCGCTTCCTTCACCCGCTCCGGTGTGGGACGGACGGCTTCGCCCTCGCGCGTTTCAAGTTTTCGGCCCCGCGCCGATCCGGTGATGACTCTCATAATCGAAGCTCCTCAATTTTCTTAGAAATTCAGTTTCTTATTATCCCATGAACAGGACGAACTGTCAACTTTCCCTGCGGATTTCCCGGTGGGGATGAAAATAATTGTAAACGGCCTGCGCGGCCGGCTCCGTCATGGAGGGCGCCCCGGCCAGCTCCGCAAAGTCGGCGTCGCGGATGGCCGCGATGGTGCCGAACTGCCGCAGCAGCGCCTTGGCGCGGACCGGCCCAACGCTCTCGATGGAAAGCAGCGTGGAGGAGATCGCCATCTTTTTCCGGAGCAGGCGGTGGTAGCCGATGGCAACACGGTGAACCTCGTCCTGGATGGAAGAGACAAGCGTAAATGCGCTGCGGTTGGAATTGATCGCGATTTCCCCGCCGTTCTTCGCAATGGCGCGCGTGCGGTGGCGGTCGTCCTTCACCATGCCGAAAAGCGGTATGGCGACGCCGGCCTCTTCCAGAACCGGCTGAACCGCTGCCACATGGCCCCGGCCGCCGTCCAGCAGGATCAAGTCCGGCAGGATGCCGAACCCCTCGCCGCTTTCCCGGTTGTTCCGATATTCGTTCAGGCGGCGCGCGACGACTTCGCGCATGGAGGCGTAGTCGTCCTGCCCCACCACGTTGCGGATTCTGAACCGGCGGTATGCGGAGCGGAGCGGCCGGCCGTTTTCGAACACAACCATGCCCGCCACGTTTTCACCGCCGGCAAGGTTGGAAATATCGTAAGCCTCGATGCGGGCGGGCGGCTCCGAAAGGCCGAGCAGACGCGCGAGCTCGTCCAGGGCCGAGGCCTCCCGGCCCGTGCGCCCCATCGTCTGCGCCAGCTGTTCCGCGGCGTTGCTGCGGCACATCTCCGCCAAGCGCGCCTGTTCGCCTTTCTGGGGCACGGTGATCTCCACTTTTCGCCCCGCCTTTTTTGTCAGCCATTGGCACAGCAGCTTTTCCCCTTCCAAGGGGCCGTCCAGCGTCACGCGAGGCGGAATACGGTCGCGCATCGAATAGTAGCGCTCCAGGAATTCCCCGCGCGCCGCCTTCGGACTGCCGGTTTCTCCCGCGAAGAACGTCTCGCGGTCGGTCAGGCGGCCCTGCTCGAAACGGAAAACCTCAAAGCAGGTCCGGCCGCCGCCCTGCGACAGCGCGACAACGTCCTGCTCCGGCACTTTGGAAGCGACGACTTTCTGCCGTTCGCCCATTCTGCGGATTGCCGCGAGACGGTCGCGAATGCGGGCGGCGCGCTCAAACTCGAGCGCATCGGAGGCCTCCTGCATCCGCGCAGTCAGTTTGCGCACGCTCTCCGCGCTGCCGCCGCGCAGAAACTCCAGCGCTTCGGAAACCGCCTCGTTGTATTCCTCCTCGGTGATTTTCCCGCGGCACGGCGCACAGCACTGCTTGATATAGTAATTCAGGCACGGCCTGCCTTTCCCGATATCGCGCGGAAAGGAGCGGCTGCAGGTGGGCAGGCGGAAGATCCGCTGCGCCTCGTCCACGGACTGTTTCACCGTCCAGCCGCTGATGTACGGCCCGATGTACTCGGCGCCGTCGTCCGCGGTCTGCTTCGCCTCGCTGATGCGCGGCCACGGTCCTTTCGTCACGCGGATATAACTGTACCCCTTGTCGTCCTTCAGGAGAATGTTGTATTTCGGCATGTGCTGCTTGATCAGGCTGCACTCCAGCACAAGGGCCTCGAACTCGCTGTCCGTAAGGATATACTCGAACCAGTCCACATGGGCCACCATTTGGCGGACTTTTTCATCGTGGTTTTTCTGGGAGCCGAAATACTGGCTGACGCGGTTTTTCAGGGCCTTCGCCTTCCCGATGTAGATGATTTTCCCCGACTTATCGTGCATCAGGTACACGCCCGGGTGCAGCGGCAGGCGCATGGCGCGCGCGCGCAGTTCTTTGATGTGCTTTTCATGCTCGGTCACGTCGTTCGCCCCTTTCTCGGACTCCGGTTCTCCGGCCGGCAAATGCCGGAAGACAAAAAAAGCACCGCAAAAGCGGTGCTGCGCGTCGGAAAACTTATTCTGCAAAACCGGACTGCACAAGCTTTACCAGACTGTCGACAGCCTCTTGTTCGTCGGAACCGTCGGCGATGATCTTGATGGTGGTCCCGCCGACAATGCCGAGGGAAAGCACACCGAGAAGGCTCTTCGCATTCACGCGGCGCTCCTCTTTTTCCACCCAGATGGAAGACTTGTACTCATTTGCTTTCTGAATGAAAAACGTTGCCGGGCGGGCATGAAGCCCTACCTGATTCTGAACGAGGACATCTTTTACATACATGTCGAATTCACTCCTAACAAAATCAAAACCATACGGATTAAAATTCAGAAGGAAAAATCACAATCCAATTGATGTCATTATAGCACTTTTCAGGGTAGCGTCAAGGAAGCGGCGGAAACTTTGGATTGATAACCGAACCTCCCCAAAAAAAGGAGGCTTTCTTTGTGCAATATGATATTATTGTTGAAAGTTTTTGGTCTCTCTGCCCTATTTTATTTCCATATTACGAATTATTTGCTGTCTGACGCGTTCCACCGGTTTTTTCATTTTCCTCCCGCACGAAGCGCCGTTCCTCCTGCGTCAAATTTGCGGAAGCGAGGAGCTCCGGGCGCTTGCGCAGCGTGCAGAGAACGGCCTGCTCCCTGCGCCAGCGGCGCACGTTTTCGTGGTGGCCCGTCAGCAGTACGTCCGGCACGGGGCGTCCGCGCCAAACGGCCGGGCGCGTGTACTGCGGGTACTCCAGGAGCGAATCGTAATGGCTCTCCATCTCGAAACACTCCGCGTCGGAGAGCACGCCGGGGATCATGCGGCAGACGGCGTCGGCCAGCATCAGCGCCGGCAGTTCCCCGCCCGTGACCACATAGTCTCCCGTGGAGATCTCTTCGTCCACATACGCTTCCAGCACACGTTCATCCACGCCCTCGTAGTGGCCGCAGAGGAAGACGAGCCCGTCCATCGCGGCAAGCTCCTTCACCCGCCGCTGCGTCAGCGTCTTTCCCTGCGGCGAGAGATAGACGGTATGCGGTTTGCCGCCCAGGTGGCGGATCAGGTCGTCCATGCACAGGGCGATCGGCTCCGCCATCAGGAGCATCCCCATCCCTCCGCCGAACGGGGCGTCGTCCACGCGCCGGTGCCTGTCGTAAGCGTAGTCCCGGATCTGGTGGCAGCAGACCTGCACGGCGCCCCTGCGGCGCGCGCGGCCGATGATGCTCTCCGCCATCACGGTTTCGCACATCTCCGGGAAAAGCGTCAGAAGGTCAATCCTCATCGTCAAAAATCCCCTTGACCGGCCGGATCAGCATTTTTTCCTTTTCCAGGTCGATTTTGCGGACGTACGACGGGACCGCGGGAATCAGATAATTCTTTTTCCCCGGCGAGGTGATCTGATAGACGTCGTTTGCGCCGGTGCCTATCACATCCGTCAGAATTCCGTAGTACACAAAGGTATCGGCGTCGTAGACGTTCAGGCCGATCAGGTCTGCGACAAAGTATTTCCCTTCCGGGATGGGAATGTCCTCGCGCCGCAGGTAAAGGATTTTCCCCCGGTAGGTATCGGCCCGTTCCACGGTGTCCACGCCCTTCAGCGACGCAATAACCTGTCTCTTGCGCACCCGGATGGAAAGGACCTCCAGCGGAACCGTGCCGCGTCCGTCCAGATAAAACGTGCGAAAGCCTTTCAGAAAATCCGCGGAGTCGCACCACGGCTCGATGCGCACCTCCCCGCGCACACCCTGCGTCCCGATAATTTTTCCGGCTTCCAGAAACTCTTTCAGCATAAGATCTCCCCCCTTTTGATCAAAAAGGCGGCCGCGGGCATCTCATCCCCGCGGCCGCCTGCAATCAGCATTTTCAGCATTTTTTCCGTATCAGCTGCGGCAAACGGCAGCGCTCCAACACCTTCAGCACGGCCAACAGCAAAACGGCCTCCACGGGAAAAGCGGCGAGATTCACCGCGAGCCGTGTGGAAATGATCGCCCAAAACGCTTTTCCCCACAGAATGGAAAGCCAGAGCGGGTTCAGCAGGAAGCTGACCACCGCCGTCACAAGCGCCTTTGCGGCAAAGGTGCGAGCGGGCTTTACCGGCTTCCCGTAAAACATCAGGCCATAAAGGAAGCCGCCGAGGAACGCGCTGACCGTGAACCCGGGAAAATAAGGGCCGTCCGGCCTGACGACATAGCTCAGCACATCCCCCAGCGCGCCCACGGCTCCGCCTGCCAGCGGCCCAAGCAGCATCCCCGCAGCCGCCACGGGCAGGTAGGAAAAACCGATTTTCAGCAGCGTGGAGACGTCGACGGTAAAAAGGCCCAAAACGATCTTCAGCGCCAGGAGCATGCCGCAGACGGCAACCGCATAGATACTGTTGAAATTACGGGCGGAAAGCCGGATGGAATTGAGGATATTTTTCACGGAAAAGACCCCTTTCTGCAGCTGTGCCGCATCGGAGGCCATCTCCTCGGTATGCAGCAGCGGGATGCGGTTTCCGCACCGTGGGGCGAAGCCCTTTTGTCCGCCCGGCAACTCCCCGTCCGGGCGGCACTGAGCGCCGAAAGAAAAAACAATCGGCGCAGCGCGCGAAAACCTACTCTGCATTTTAATTTTTTGGTGTACAGTGATTATATCAAATCTCCCGGGCTTTTGCAACATCGCGCTGGAAATAGCGGAAAGCGGCCTGCAAGCGCGGTTTTGCAGCGAATACCAGAATTTGTTCGTTGCCTTCCGGAGTGTTGCGTGATAAGATGGGGCTTAAAGTTACAACTTTGTAACCTTCCCGGCTCAAAATCGCATGGATTGACAAAAATGCGAACATTCTACGGAAAAGGAGATTGTACATGAAACGGAAAATGATCGCACTGATTACGGCCCTTGCCGTCGGCGGAAGCACGGGTGTCTTCGCCGTGGCAAGCAGCACCCCCTCGTCCGGCGCAAACCGCGGCATTTCGGCGGCGGAAGTGCTCACGTCCCCTGCCGGCTGCCCGGCGGATTCCGCCATTCAAACGATTCTCGGCAAAGCGGCCGCTTCCGCTCAGCCCGCGGCATCCTCCCGCACCGCCGCCGCGCAAAAAGCTTCCGGCACACAGTCCTGCTCCGGCGCGGGCTGTTCCCAGAAAACCGATTGCACGCTGAATTCCTGCACGTCCGGCTCCTCATGCGCGAAAGGGAACTGCACCGCCTCCGCGAATTGCGGAGCGTCCTCCGCCGCGTCCAAAGCCACCGGCAGCACGGCCGGCGCAAGCACGGAAGTCCCCAAATCGTCCTGCCCCACCGGAAGCCGCGGCGGCACGGTGATCTTTTCGAACGGTTCCGGCTGTCAATACAGCGGAAGCCTTGCCAGCCTGCTGAACAGCATCTGCGGCAAATCGTCCCGCAGCAAGCCGGCTTCCTCCTCGTCGAAACCCGCCGCCTCGCAAAATCCTTCCACTTCCAAACCGTCCCAAGGCTCGTCTTCTTCCAAACCGTCCCAAAGCCCGTCCTCTGCGCCGCAGACGCCCTCCACCGGCTACAGCGCTTTCCAGAATGAGGTTGTCCGCCTGGTCAACGCGGAAAGGGCCAAGAACGGCCTGGCCGCCCTGACGGTCGACAGCACCATCACGAAAACCGCGACTCTGAAGTCGGAAGACATGGCGAAAAACAACTATTTCAGCCATACCTCGCCGACCTACGGTTCCCCGTTCGACCTGATGAAGCGCTACGGCGTAAGCTACCGCGCGGCAGGGGAAAACATCGCCATGGGCCAGACGACACCGGCCCAGGTTATGGACGGGTGGATGAATTCGGAAGGCCACCGCGCGAATATCCTCAACGCTTCGTTCACAAAGATCGGCGTGGGCGTCGCGCAGAACTCCAGCGGACGGTATTACTGGACGCAGCATTTTATCGGATAACAAAGTCTTTTCAGTCCGGACATACGGAAGCCCCCCGAAGCGCGCTTCGGGGGGCTTTTCCGTGCACAAAAAGCCGCAGCCATTTCTGAGCTGCGGCGGATTTGCGGTTTCAGTCGATTTCGACAGCCACCTTGGTGTTGTTGCGGGTGGCAGCGGAACGCATCACGACGCGGATCGCCTTGGCAATCCGGCCCTGCTTGCCGATCACGCGGCCCATATCG
>DHAI01000074.1:30595-31334 GCA_002397355.1 Ruminococcaceae bacterium UBA4958
CCCCTGCGCGATTGCAATTAAAAGATCTTTCATGGCAAAGAGACCTCCGAATCACAGGACGCCATTCTTCTTGAACAGGATTTTCACGGTGTCGGTCGGCTGCGCGCCGTTCTTGATCCATTCTTTCGCCTTCTCGGCATCCACTTTTACCTCGGACGGCTCGGTCAGAGGATTGTAGAACCCGATTTCCTCAATGAAGCGACCGTCGCGCGGATAGCGCGAATCGGCAACGACAATGCGGTAAAAAGGAGCTTTTTTTGCGCCCACTCTGCGGAGCCTGATTTTAACTGCCATACATTTCACCTCCTACGGTTTTTCGTATGAATATCATTCACCGGCGTAAGCCGGGTGAACTCCGAATTCAAAACGGCATTCCCATGCCGGAAAAGCGTCTGCGCACGCCTTTTTTCCCGAAGCGTTTCATCAGCTTGCGCATCTGCTCGTAGCCCTTCAGCAGGCGGTTCACGTCTTCCACGCGCATTCCGCTGCCGGCGGCGATCCTGCGCTTGCGGGGGGGATTGATGAGCTCGGGCTTCGCGCGTTCGGCGGGCGTCATGGAAAGGATGATCGCCGCCGTGCGGTCGACCTGCCTGTCGTCGATGTCCACGTCCTTGATCTGCTCGGCGACGCCGGGCATTTTCGCAAGGACGTTTTTCATCGGCCCCATCTTTTTCATCTGACGCATCTGCTCCAGCACATCGTTCAGGTCGAGGCCCTCGTGCATCATTTTGCGGGCCGT
>DHAI01000074.1:31490-36101 GCA_002397355.1 Ruminococcaceae bacterium UBA4958
AGCACGTCTCCCATGCCGAGGATGCGGGAGGCCATGCGGTCGGGGTGAAAGACCTCCAGGTCGGCGAGCTTCTCGCCGGTGCCGGCGAACTTGATCGGCTTGCCGGTCACCGCGCGGACCGAGAGCGCCGCGCCGCCCCTCGCGTCGCCGTCCAACTTCGTCAGAATCACCCCGGTGACGTCCAGCAGGTCGTTGAAGGACTTCGCCACGTTCACGGCTTCCTGCCCGGTCATGGCGTCCACGACAAGCAGGACGTCGGTGGGATGAACCGCTTCCTTGATCCTTTTCAGCTCATCCATGAGCTTCTCGTCGATCTGAAGCCGGCCGGCGGTGTCGATGAGGACATAGTCGTTGCCGTAATCCTTTGCGTGGGAAACCGCCGCCGCGGCGATCTTCACCGGGTTCCCGGCGCCCATTTCGAATACCGGTACGCCGGCCTTTTCCCCGATGACCTTCAGTTGCTCGACCGCAGCCGGGCGGTAGACGTCGCACGCCGCGAGGAGCGGGCGGTTCCCCCTGTTTTTCAGCAGATACGCAAGCTTCCCGGCGTGTGTCGTCTTGCCGGAACCCTGCAGGCCGCACAGCAGCACGACGGCCGGGGGTGACGACGGGCGGTTCAGCCTCGCCTCGCCCCCGCCCATCAGCGCGGTGAGCTCCTCGTCCACAATCTTGATCACCATCTGCGCGGGCGTAAGGCTTTCCATCACCTCGGCGCCCACGGCGCGCTGCGACACCCGGGCGGTGAAGTCCTTCGCCACTTTATAGTTGACGTCGGCTTCCAGCAGGGCGAGGCGGACTTCCCGCATGACTTCCTTTACGTCCGATTCGCTCAGTTTTCCCTTTGACTTCAGCCGTTTGAAAACGGCCGAGAATTTCTCCGAAAGGCTTTCAAACGCCAAAGCGGGTACCTCCCTACTCTTTTTCCAGCTCACGCACGACGGCGAGGATGCTCTCCGCATTTTCGTCGATTCCGCGCACGCTGCTGCAGCGGTTGTTGCACTCTTCGATCCGTTCGGCCGCAGCGCGGATTTTCGCGAGGCCGTCCCGCACTTTGCAGAAACGCTCCGCAAAGCCCAGCCGGTCCTCCATCTCCAGCAGCTGCGATTCGGCGCGTTTGATGGCGTCGCGCACGCCCTGGCGGGTGATCCCCTCGTTTTCGGCGATCTCCGAAAGGGAAAGATCGTCGTTGTAGTAATACTCGATGACCTCCCTCTGCTTCTGCGTCAGCATGTTGCCGTAAAAGTCGAGCAGGAACGAGATTTTCATATCTTTCGCCGTCGGAACCACCGCCTTATGTAAAGCACTTAATCTTTACAAATGGATTATACACTGTTCACCGTTCTGTGTCAAGCATTTCTTCTTGTCACCCGATGGAGATTTCCGTCACGGCGGAGAGCTTCAGCGCACCGTTTTCGATGCGGAATTTTCCCAGCTTGACGGAAGCAGAGAGGAAAGACACGGAGGCGCTTGCGGTCGGCTCGGCGCAGTAAATCGTGTTCCCGCTGAGGGAAAAGCCTTCCGGCAGGCGGCTTTCGGCAAGGCTGAGCGCTTTGCCGACCGGGACCGGCAGACGGCCGACATGGACGCCGTTCACACGGAACAGGAGCCGCCCGTCCGCTTCATCGAGCGAAGGCGTCACGTTCATCAGGACGCCGAACCGTTTGCCCCGATATTCCAGCGGCACATAGACGTCGGCGCTGTCCCCGGAACTGCCCGCGACCGCCACGGCGAGCAGCTTCACGCCCCGCTTCTCCTCGCCCGCGCCGGTTTTGCGGAACGCGTAGGCGAGAAACGGGTTCACCTCTTCGGGGGTAAAGCTGCACTCCTGCTGCGCAACCGCGGATTTCAGAAACGTCTCCGCAAGCCGGTCGGACGGAGAAACGTCCTCCAGTCCGCGGCCCGCATACGGATCGCTGAACAAAAGCCAGGACGCGACGAACAGGGCTCCGAGCAGCACGGCCAGAACGCTCAGGGCGACGGTGATTCCCCTTCCCTTTTTGGTCGGCGTGCGAAACGAATCGACGGGAACGATGGCTTGCATGGATGCCGGTCTCCTTTCTTTTCGGGCGGACTCACTTCATTTCGACGATGGTCACGCCGGACTCGCCTTCCCCGAAAGTGCCAAGGCGGAAGCTTTTGACGCTCGGGTGGTTCCGCAGATGCTTCTGCACCGCGCTGCGGAGCACGCCGGTCCCTTTTCCGTGGATGATGGTGAGCTGGCCGACGCCCGAAAGGAGCGCCGCGTCGAGGGCGCGGTCCACGCTCATCAGCGCTTCCTCCGCCGACTGGCCGCGCACGTCCACCTCGGTGGAAGCCGGCGCCTGTGAACGGCTCACATTCTTCGTCACCGTGCGGAAAGTGATCCGTTTCGGCTGCTCTTTGACGAGGCGCAGATTGGAAAGCGGCACGCGCGTCTGAAGGATGCCGGCCTGAACCAGAACGTCCTGCGAGCCTTTTTCGGGCAGGCTGAGGACTGTCGCCTTTTTGTCGATGTCGTAGATCAGCACCGTGTCGCCGGCTTTCAGCGGCCGCGGCAGCCTGTACGGCGCATCCTGCTTCCGGCCCACCGGGTCCGCCGTATCTTCCAGCTCGCGCAGGCCGGCGTGGAGCTTCGCCTTTTGCTCCGCGGAAAGCGCCTTGTTCTGCTGTTTCCGCAGCTCTTCCATTTCGCTCATCAGCGCGTCGATCTGCGCGCGGGTGCGGTCGACCAGGAGGCTCGCTTTCTGGCGCGCCGCGGCAAGCTCCCGGTCCGCTTTGGCCTGCACGCTGCCGCGCTCCTCTTCGGCCTCCTTCCGGGCAAGCTCGGCGGCTTCCCGGGCGGCGTGGACGGCCTCCTTCTCCTGTTCCAGCGAGCGGCGGCTCTGCTCCAGGCTCTGCACCACGTCTTCAAAGCGGCGGTTCTCGCCGGAGACGAGTTCCTTCGCCCGCTCGACGACGGAGGTTTCCATCCCCAGGCGCAGGGAAATGGCAAAAGCGTTGGAACGGCCCGGCATGCCGATCAGCAGGCGGTAAGTCGGGCGCAGCGTCGCCACGTCGAACTCGCAGCAGGCGTTCTCAACGCCCGGCGTCTGCAGCGCATAGGCTTTCAGCTCCGCGTAATGCGTGGTGGCGGCGACCTTCGCGCCCCTGCGGCGGAGTTCCTCCAGAATCGCCTCGGCCAGCGCCGCGCCCTCCACGGGGTCCGTGCCGGCTCCCAGCTCGTCGAGGAGGATCAGGCTGCCGCCGTCGGCGCGCCCCATAATCTCAATCATATTCTTCATGTGCGCGGAAAATGTGGAGAGGGACTGCTCGATGCTCTGTTCGTCCCCGATGTCCGCCAGCACTTGGCGGAATGTAGAGAGCTCGCTCTCCTCGGCCGCCGGGACCATCAGGCCGCACATGGCCATCAGCGTCAGCAGGCCGACCGTTTTGAGGGAAACGGTCTTCCCGCCGGTATTCGGCCCGGTGATGACGAGAGTGTCGAATCTCGTGCCGAGCTCGATATCGGTCGGAACAACCTTCGCGCCGTCGATCAGAGGATGGCGCGCGCGCCGGAGAAGGATCCTCCCGCTGTCGTTCAGCTTCGGCTTCGTCGCTTTCATCTTGTACGCGAGCGAGGCCTTCGCGAAAATCACGTTCAGCTGTACGGCCAGCTCGCCGCTGCGGATAATAGTGTCCGCAAAGCTGCCGGCCTCGGCGGAAAGCTCCGCCAAGACGCGCTCGATCTCCTTTTTCTCTTCGGAGAAGAGCACGCGGACCTGGTTGTTCGCCTCCACCGCGCCCATCGGCTCGATGAACAGCGTGGAACCGCTCGCAGACGTGTCGTGCACCAGGCCGGGGATTTCATTGCGGTGCTCGGCTTTCACGGGAACGACGAAGCGCCCGTCCCGGATCGTGACGATCGGCTCCTGGAGGTATTTCTGGTAGGTTTGCGAGTGCGTCATGTGGTCGAGCGTTTCCCGCGCCCGCGCGGACGCCTGACGGATCTTCCTGCGGATATTCGCAAGCTGCGGGGACGCGGCGTCCGCCATCTCCTCCTCGGAAAGGATCGCGCCGTTGATCTTGTTCTCCAGGTACTGGTTCGGCGTCAGAAGGCTGAAACGGTCGTCCAGGCTGGTCCGCACCCCCTCGCATTTTTTGTGCCACTCCGAGATGCCGCGCAGGGTGCGCAGCACCACGGCGATCTTCAAGAGCTCCCCCATCGAGAGCGAAGCGCCCGCCTGCGCGCGGCGGAGCGGGCCGGCCACGTCGTCCAGCCCGCCGAACGACGGGGAGCCGAACCTGGCCATCAGCACGAACGCGTCGTCCGTTTCCTGCAGCAGGCGCTCCGCGTCCTGCGGCGAGGGTTCCAACGCGAGCGCCCGCTGCGCGGCGGCGTCGCAGGCCGTTTCGTCCGCGAGCATTTTCAGGATCTTATCGAGCTCCAGCGCATGCGCGTGTTTTTTCAGATGATCATCCATCACGGCAGAATATTCCTTCCTCTCACTTTTCCATCCCGGACCGGGAGCGGAGCGTGACCTCCACCACCTCCGGTATGTTGCCGATGCGCGGGCCGGCCGCGAGACCGCGGCTTACGATCATGTCACGGCTGCCGATTCGGTAATCTCCCGCGCTGTACTTTGGAAAAAAGCT
>DHAI01000002.1:0-356 GCA_002397355.1 Ruminococcaceae bacterium UBA4958
CTCCCTTTCCCTTTGGGTGGGGTTTGCCGGCGGCCCTGTGTTTCAGCAGCCGGATCGGCTGTTAACTGGGCCGGACGCTGCCGCCGCCGGTGGCGGAGGAAGGCGACTCCTTGCCTTAAGCGTGCTGAGGACTTTCTGGTTTCTGCGGCAAATGCTTCACGCTTCTATTTCCTCTGTCTACAAAGCAAGCAGTCCTGCGCTTGGGTCAACGGCCAGAATCTTTTGCATGACATAAAATTAACGCCGCGCATTCGCGCGGCGTCGATGAGAAAGCGGAGTTATTCGGCTTTACCAACCATTTGGCGAATTTCTTCTTTTTCTTCCAACTCTTTTTCCAGTTTCTGTTCGGAATGCAT
>DHAI01000002.1:494-1492 GCA_002397355.1 Ruminococcaceae bacterium UBA4958
CGGTTGTCACTGTTATCCCAGATCTCTTTGGAAACAACCGCCCACGCTTTGGCGGCCGGCACGCATTTCTGGCTCAGCGACTCCACATCTTCCGGATGGGTGAGGTCTGTGGAGCGTGCTCCGGATTTCTTGATAATCTGCGTCAGACGGCCAGGATTGTCGAGAAGCGGGCACGGACGCAGCATATTCTTGTTAAACGGCTGATTGCGGCGATATTGCATGAAGAGCGGGGACTGGTAAGCTTCCAACAGCGTCTTGTCCTTGATATTTGAGTCGGCATAATGAATGAATGCGCACGGCTCGATATCGCCGTTTGCGTTGATGTGCAGGTAATCGCGTCCGCCGGCGATGCATCCGTTCACGTATTCACCGTCGTTCCAGAAGTCCATCGTGAAGATCGGCTTTGTGGCGCGGAATTTGCGGATCTGCTCATACATGAACTTACGCTGCTCCGCGCTCACCATAAGTTCCGGCACGGCGTCGACGCCGACCGGCATATAGGTGAACAGCCAGGCAAATTTGCAGCCCTGCGCAATCAGAAAATCGAAATACTCGTCGCTTCCGATGTTTTCAGCATTTTTGCTGGTGTAGCAGAGAGAAGCGCCGAACGGAAGCTTCTTCTCGCGCAGAATGCGCATGGCGTCCAAAACCTTTTGGTAAGTACCCTCGCCGCGGCGGGAATCTGTCTGTTCCTCATAGCCTTCGATGCTGATGGCAGGAACGAAATTCTTTACGCGCAGCATCTCGTCGGCAAATTTCTCGTCGATCAGCGTGCCGTTTGTGAAAGCAAGGAATTCGCAGTCCTGGTGCGCCTCGCACAGCTTAATGATGTCATCCTTACGGACGAGCGGCTCGCCGCCGGAAAAAATGTACATGTATGTACCAAGCTCGCACCCCTGGGTGACGACGCTGTCAAGCTGATCGTAGGCAAGGTTCATTTTGTTTCCGTAATCGGCGGCCCAGCAGCCGATGCAGTGCAGGTTGCAGGCGGAGGTCGG
>DHAI01000002.1:1629-4596 GCA_002397355.1 Ruminococcaceae bacterium UBA4958
TCCATCAGGATCGCCCACGGGATATTGCAGTCGTATTTTGCAGAGAGCCTGTTCTTGCGCTGTGTGCCGATGATGGCGGAATTCACGATGAAGTTTTCAAACATTTTATGGCGGACGTCGGGATCGATGCTGGCGTAAATATCAGTGATGAGCTTGTTCCAGTTGTTGTTGGGGTCACGCATGATCTCGTCGAACATGTTGTAGGCGTTCGTATACAGGCCGTCTTTGTCCAGCTTCCGGAGCCAGGAAATGATCTTCGGCACATTTTCCTGAGGATTGCTGTCGAGATATTTCAGGGCCTGCTTTAAACCGAAAGCCTCCAACTTTTCACTGATTGTTGTACCCATAACATTCTCTCCTTTTTTCAGCCTGCCGATTCTACGCAGAACCGCTGCAAACATTACTACGGTTACAATACCATTTATGAAAAAAATTGTATCTATACAGAAAACAAAATATGTCATAAAATTAAACATAAAATCAATAATGTATGATAAATTTAATTTCTCTTAATGATTTGTTTCCATCATTTTTCTAAAGTATAGACTTGAGGTTCTGCGCATCTCCGATTGACACATTTTCTATTCTATTGTATCATCGTACGCGGGATCCGTCGGGTGCGGTCCGCACCTCCGAAATCCCGGGAATGGAGGGCTATCCATGAGACTGAAGGACTTGCTCAAAGAGATTTTCTATACCTGCGAGGGTTCGGCGGACGTTGAAATAAAAAACATTACATGCGATTCGCGAAAGGTGACGAATGGGAGCCTGTTTGTCTGCCTCTGCGGCTCCAATGTGGACAGTCACGCGTTCGCCGGGCAGGCCGCGGGAGCGGGCGCGGCGGCTATCGTGGCGCAGAAACCGGTGGAACACGGCGGCGCTTCGCTGGTGATGGTTCAGGATACCCGCGAGGCCCTTGCGCTGATTGCCTGCGCGTGGTTTGACCATCCTGCCCGCCGGATGACTATGATCGGCATTACGGGCACTAAGGGGAAAACAACGACCTCCTATATGGTCCGTTCCATCCTGGAGGCGGGCGGCGTGAAGACCGGCGTCATCGGCACCATCGGCGCCGTCGTCGGAGACAAGGTCTACCGCACGGACAATACGACGCCCGACTCCTACGACGTGCAGAAATTTCTGCGACGGATGGCGGACGAAGGCTGCAAAGCCGCCGTGCTGGAGGCTTCGTCCATCGGCCTGCGCGACCACAGATTGGACGGCATTTCTTTCGACTACGGCGTGTTCACTAATTTTTCGCCGGATCACATCGGCGGCAAAGAGCATAAAAGCGTGGAAGAATATATGGCCTGCAAGAGCCTGCTCTTCCGCCGCTGCAAAACCGGAATCTTCAATCTCGACGATCCCAATTGGCGGGGCGTCGCCGCGGGCCATACCTGCGACGTGGAGACCTACGGTTTCCGGCCGGAGGCGCAGCTGCGCGCAACAGGGGAAAAGCTGATTACCCGCCCGGGTTACCTGGGCGTGCATTTTGATCTTTCCGGGCGCGCTTCGTACGGCGTCGACGTCCGCATCCCGGGGCGCTTCAGCGTATACAACGCGCTGGCGGCGATCGCCGTCAGCCTGCATCTTCCGGTCGGTGAAGACGCCGTGCGGCGGGGCCTTGACGCCGTCAAGGTAAAAGGCAGGGTGGAGCCGGTGAATGTGCCGGGGAACTACACCCTGCTGATCGATTACGCCCACAACGCGCTCTCCATGGAGAATATTCTGTCCACCCTGCGCGAGTATCGTCCGCACCGCCTGGTCTGCATGTTCGGCGCGGGCGGAAACCGCGACCGCGCCCGCCGGTTTGAGATGGGCGAGGCAAGCGGTCGCCTGGCGGATCTTTCCGTTATCACGGCGGATAATTCCCGCTATGAAGACGTGATGGACATCATTGCGGACATTCTTGTGGGGATCAAAAAAACCTCCGGAAAATATGTCGTGATTCCGGACAGAAAGCAGGCGATCAAGTACTGCATGGAGAATGCCGAAGACGGCGATATTGTCGTCCTCGCGGGCAAGGGGCATGAGGACTATCAGGAGATCCGGGGCGTGAAGCACCACCTGGACGAACGGGAAGTCGTAGCCGACGTCCTGGCGGGGAAAATCTGAACCCCGGTCGTCCGCAAATGAATTGAAAAGGCGGCTTGCAATCATGAAAATTACGGTGGAGGAAGCTGCGCGCGCCTGCGGGGGCGCGATCCTGCGCGGCGATCCCCGAGCGGCGATCACTTCTGTTTCCACGGACAGCCGGCAAATTGCTCCGGGCGCTCTGTTTGTTCCGCTCGTCGGGGAAAATACCGACGCGCATCGTTATATCGGCAAAGCGTTCGCGTCGGGCGCTTCCGTTTCCCTGACGCAGGAGCCTGCGGCGGAAAACGGCGGCGGTGCGCTCATCGCCGTGCAGGACACGCGGGAGGCGCTCCAGAAGATCGCGGCGGCGTGGCGCGCGCGTTTCAGCGGCCCCGTCGTCGGCATTACAGGAAGCGTCGGCAAGACCACGACGAAGGAAATGACGGCCCTTGCGCTTTCCGCGGGAATGCGTGTGATGAAGACCGAGGGGAACCAGAACAGCCAGGTCGGCCTGCCGCTGACCATGTTCCGCCTTTCGCCGGAATACGACGCCGCCGTGGTGGAGATGGGCATGAGCGAGTTCGGCGAAATGGGCCGGATCGCCGCCGTCGCCGCGCCGAATTACGCGGTTTTGACCAATATCGGCCTTTCTCATATCGGGAATCTCGGTTCGCAGGAAAATATCCGGAAGGAAAAGCTCCACATCGCGGACCGGTTCCGCGAGGGGTCGGCGTTGTTCCTGAACGGCGACGATCCGCTGCTTGCGCCGCTGCGCGGGAACCTGCCGTACCGGACGGTGTTTTACGGCACACAGCCCTGGTGCGATTACCGTGCGGTAGATGTTCGCGCCGGGGAGGAACGCTCCGAATTTCGCTGCTCCGCCCCGGGCGG
>DHAI01000002.1:4804-5096 GCA_002397355.1 Ruminococcaceae bacterium UBA4958
GTTCCTCTCGAAAAAGCCGCCGCCGCGCTTGGCGGTTACCGTTCCCCTGCCATGAGGATGCAGATCCGGAAGGCGGGGGGGATCACCGTGATCGACGATTCGTATAATTCCAGCCCGGACGCGGCGAAGAGCAGCATTTCGGTTCTGTGCGGTTTCCGCGGAGGCCGCCGCGTGGCCGTCCTTGCGGATATGCTGGAGCTCGGCTCCTTCTCGCGCATGGGACACTTCAGCGTTGGGGCGTTCGCGGCCGAAGCCGGCGTCGATCTCCTCGTTACAGTCGGCAGCGAGGCGA
>DHAI01000002.1:5334-25984 GCA_002397355.1 Ruminococcaceae bacterium UBA4958
GTCCCCGGCGATACGGTGTTGGTCAAAGGCTCCCGCGGAATGAAGACCGAAGAAATTGTGAAATCGCTCCTTCTTCCCAGATAAAAAGGATTTTTCCACTTTAGATAACTGTATAAGCTGCATAATATAAATCATACAAAACTATGCAAATAGTTTAATTTGGAGATTATTCCCGTTTACCTCCTTGTATTGATTACAAATATGTGATAAGATGTTACCAATTTGTAACAATTGCTTTTGTGAATGCTGCGGAGGTGCGGAATGAAAAAAGGTCGAGTTGCTCTTCTGGCGGCAGGCTTGGTCGCCTGCTTCACATCCATCCTGGTGTTTGGGTTTTCCGGTACAAGCCTGGCCGCCCCGGCGGATGCGGGGGTGGCGCATACGGGTGTCGGCCTTGCGGAACACGCGCTGAAGGCTTACCGGCAGGGCTGGAAATACCAGTACGGATGCTATGGGCAGTTTGTCGGCGGCGTCCGCCGCACCGATTGCTCCGGACTGATTAAGTCCTACCTCTGGTGGACGGGCGAGAAAACGAATCCACAACCCGGTCTTGTAAGCGTGGCGGGCGGCGCGGGCGGAATGCTCGCCTCCGCAACGGCGCGGGGCAACATCAATCTTTCCAATTCCTCCACGCTGCCGCGCATTCACGGGCTTTGCCTCTACAGTCCCGGCCATGCGGGCGTCTATGTCGGCAGCAACTATTCGGTCGACAACCGCTGCGACGGCGAGAACGTCAAGTACGGCCCGGTCATCGGCGGAAGGTACCACTGGACGACGTGGTTCAAGCTTCCGCAGATTCAGTACCCCTCGAACGGATTCGTTTCCTGCGACGGGAACCTGTTTTATTATGAGAACGGACAGTATGTCGTCAGTACTAGCCGGACCGTAAACGGCACGGCTTATCACTTCGACGCCGCCGGGAAAGTGATCAAGAGCGACACCGCCTCTGCGGAAAAAGCGCTGCAAGCCGCGATGAACAGTCAATCGCCGCGCGTGATGCAGCTTGGCATGAGCGGAAGCGACGTCCTGGCCGTTCAGAAGAAGCTCTGCGCCCTCGGGTACATTTCCACCGGCGACTGTACCGGTTATTACGGCCCCGTTACCCGCAGCGCCGTGCTTACTTATCAGAGATTCGACGTGATTCCGCAGACGGGCGTGGTCGATGCGAAGACACGGCATGACCTGAGAGTCTGAACGGATTCACGGCAGAGAAAGTCGACGGGAAAGCGGCGCAGTCGAAAGACTGCGCCGCTTTCCCGTTATATCAAAGGAGAAACCGCCCCGGCGCCGGCACCGAATTATCCCCCGAAGAACATATGTTCGATGAAAATGCGAAGCCCGATTGCGATCAGCACGATCCCGCCGGCCATTTCCGCGCGCCCGGAGCAGACCGTGCCGAATTTTTTTCCGATGAAGACGCCGGCGTAGCAGATCACCAAGGTGATGAGTCCGATCAAGAGCACGGAAACGGCCATCAACCGGGCGGTGGAAGCGCCTACCGCGGAGGGAAGGATCACTCCCGCGGCAAGCGCGTCGATGCTGGTGGCGACCGACAGCGTGAGCAGCGTTTTCGGCGGAATGTCTTTCTGATAGGCGCAAATCTTGTTTCCCTTCTTTTTCCGGCATTCGGCGATCATCCCAATGCCGATGTAGGAAAGCAGGATCAGCGCGATCCAGTGGTCCACAGACCGGATGAAGGCTTCCCCCGCCTTGCCGATGAACCAGCCGACGGTCGGCATGGCGGACTGAAACAGCCCGAAGCAGAACGCGATCTTCAGCGCGAAGCGCGGCGTTACACGGCGGGTGATCGCGCCGTTTGTCACGCTGACGGCGAACGCATCCATCGCAAGCCCGACGGCAATACCGCAGAGAGATACATAATCCATTTTATCCTCCGAAAATACTTTTTCATACAAAAAATAATTATGTATATCATATCCGCCTGTCGGGGAGATGTCAAGAAATCGCGGCGGAGCATACCGTCCCTGTTGCCTGTCCGATGGGTTTATGCTATACTGTGGTAAATCGAAAAAGCGAAGGGGGATTTGCCTTGATCGCCGTTCTTGATTACGGGGCGGGGAATCTGCTCAGCGTGGAAAAGGCTCTGCGCTTTCTCGGGTGCGAAGCCGTTGCCACGGCAAACCCGGATACGCTGCGGGAGGCTTCCGCCGCCGTCCTTCCGGGCGTGGGCGCCTTTGGCGACGCCATGGCGTGCATGAGCAGGTCCGGGCTTGTGCGGCCGGTGCAGGACTACATCCGTTCCGGAAGGCCGTTCCTCGGCGTCTGCCTCGGCCTTCAGCTCCTGTTTGAGGAGAGCGAAGAATCTCCGGGAGTCAAGGGGCTCGGCGTATTGAAAGGAAAGATTCGCCGTATCCCCGCGGCGCCGGGGCGGAAAGTTCCGCACATCGGATGGAACTCGCTTGACCGGGTCGCCACGGGCGGCCTTTTTGCCGGGCTGCCGGAACACCCCTACGTCTATTTTGTCCATTCCTATTATTTGAAAGCCGGCGACCGCGGCGTCGTTTCCGCGACGGCGGACTACGGCGTGACGCTCGACGCGGCGGTTCGGCGCGGGAATCTTTTCGCCACGCAGTTCCATCCGGAAAAAAGCGGGAAAGTCGGCCTTGCGATCCTCCGCAATTTTGCGGAGCTGGCCGGAGAGGAGGGGTAGCCGTGTACGCGAAGCGGATCATTCCCTGCCTGGACGTGAAGGACGGCAGGGTGGTGAAGGGAACGTCGTTCGTCCATCTGCGCGATGCGGGAGACCCCGTGCAGGCTGCGGAAGAATACGGCCGCCAGGGGGCGGACGAGCTTGTGTTCCTCGACATCACCGCCACGGCGGAGGCGCGCGGCACCGTCGTCGACATGGTGCGCCGCGTCGCGGAGAAAATTTTCATCCCGTTCACCGTCGGCGGCGGCATCCGGCAGACGGAGGATTTTACGGCGCTCCTGCGCGCCGGGGCGGATAAGGTTTCCGTCAACTCCGCCGCGCTTCTCCGGCCGGGGCTGATTGCCGAGGCGGCGGCGAAATTCGGCAGCCAGTGCGTCGTCTGCGCCATCGACGCCAAGCGGCGCGCGGAGGGCGGCTGGACGGTCTACCGCGACGGAGGACGGATCGACACGGGGCGCGACGCGCTGAAATGGGCCGGCGAAGCCGCCCGCCTCGGCGCGGGGGAAATCCTGCTTACCAGCATGGACCGGGACGGCCGCAGGAGCGGCTACGACCTGGAACTGACGGCCGCCGTTTCGGAAAGCGTCCCCGTCCCGGTCATCGCTTCCGGCGGCGCGGGGGAGCTCTCCCATTTCCTGGACGCGTTCCGCATCGGAAAGGCCGACGCGGTTCTGGCGGCATCCCTGTTCCATTTCGGCGAGGTGACGATCCCGGAGCTGAAGCGGTACCTGGCGGAAAACGGTGTCCCGGTCAGAATGTCACGGTAAGGTTTCCCCATGCAATCCGCCGAAAGAAAGCTGCCGGGACACGCCGCTGTGATTCATGGATAGAAAGGTTTCGTCCGGCATATCCATTACTATGAAATTGGAGGTGCCGGATATGAAATGGAAAAGGATTGCGGCCTGTCTGCTTTCCGCCGTTATTGTGGTTTCGTGTTTCTCTGCGGGCGCATCCGCCCTCTCTGCCGAAGAGGTGAAGGCGCCGTCCGCCGTGCTGATGGAGGCCCAGACGGGGAAGGTCCTGTTTGAAAAGAATTCGCATGAGAAGCGCGCCTGCGCGTCCATCACAAAGATCATGACGCTGCTGCTGATTATGGAGGCGCTGGATTCCGGGAAGATCAGCGTTTCCGACAAGGTATCCGTCAGCGAGCACGCGGCGTCCATGGGCGGCTCACAGATCTGGCTGGAACCCGGAGAAGTGATGACGGTGGACGATCTGCTGAAAGCGACGGTCATCGCGAGCGCGAACGACTGCGCAGTCGCGCTGGGGGAGTATGCCGCGGGCAGCGAAGAGGAATTCGTCTCGCAGATGAACCAGAAGGCGAAAGTCCTCGGAATGAACGACACGGTCTTCAAAAACTGCTACGGGCTTGACGAGGACGGCCATGTGACTTCGGCCTACGATATTGCGCTGATGTCGCGGGAACTGCTGAAACACCCGAAGATTTTCGATTACACGAAGGTATGGATGGACACCCTGCGCGGCGGCAAGACGCAGCTTGTGAATACGAACCGTCTGCTGAAGACGTATAAGGGCATCACGGGCCTGAAAACGGGCACCACGGGCCAGGCGGGGAGCTGTATGGCCGCCACGGCGCAGCGGGACGGCGTGAGCCTGATTTCCGTCGTGCTCGGCTGCCCGGACACCAAAACGCGTTTCGCGAGCGCCGCCTCCCTTCTGGATTACGGCTTTGCGAACTGGTCCGTGGCGAAACCGGCTATCCCGAAGGAGGCCGCGAACCCCGTGCCGGTGAAGAACGGCATGGAATCCCTTGTGGAAACGACCGTGGATTCCGACGGCAGCATCCTCGTCCCGAAAGGGAAGGCGGGCGCCGTGAAGTACGAAGTCGTCATGCAGAAAGGCGTGACCGCGCCCGTGAAAAAGGGCCAGGAGCTCGGAAAAGTGAAGTGCCTGCTGGACGGTGAAACGCTGCACGAATACCCGATCCGCGCCAAAAGCGCCGTCGAGCCGATCACGTTCGGCTCCGCGCTCTTCCTGATTTTCAGCAAGATCGCCATGGCGGCCTGAAATGAGCCGAATTAGAAATAATCGGTGAATAATCCGTTTCCTCCTTGAAAAGCTTGACCGGATACGGTAAAATAAGCATGGAACAAGCGATAAAATGCAATCAGGAGGAATATGTCATGTCGGTTCGGCTTGACTCGCGTTATCTTTCCGATTTTATCAGCGAGGACGAGTATGCGGGCATAGCCCCGCAGGTTCGCCTGGCGCATGATACGCTCCATGCCGGCACGGGCCTCGGCAACGATTTTCTCGGGTGGGTTTCCCTTCCGGAAAATTACGACAGGGAGGAATTCGCCCGCATCCAGGCCGCCGCCCGGAAGATCCGCTCCGATTCCCGGGTTTTCGTCGTTATCGGCATCGGCGGCTCTTACCTCGGCGCCCGCGCGGCCATCGAATTTCTCGGTTCCCAGAATTACAACGCGCTGCAAAAGGATACGCCGGATATTTATTTCGTGGGCAACGGCATCAGCCCGACCGCGCTCGCCGATGTGCTGGAAATCTGCGAGGGTAAAGACGTTTCCGTCAACGTGATCTCCAAATCCGGCACCACGACGGAGCCGGCCGTGGCGTTCCGCGTCTTCCGCAGCCTGCTGGAAAAGAAATACGGCAAGGCGGGCGCCGCGAAGCGCATCTACTGCACGACCGACAAGGCGCGCGGCACCCTCAAGGCGCTGGCGACGCGCGAGGGCTACGAGACTTTCGTCGTTCCGGACGACGTGGGCGGGCGCTATTCCGTCCTCACTGCCGTCGGCCTGCTTCCCATCGCGGTTTCCGGCGCCGACATCGCCTCTCTGATGAAAGGCGCCGCAGCCGCCGAGAAGGAGTTCGACAACCCGGATCTTAAGAAAAACGACTGCTACCGCTACGCCGCCATCCGCAATATCCTTTACCGCAAGGGCAAGGAGGTCGAAATCCTTGTCAGCTATGAACCGCGCTTCCAGATGATGTGCGAATGGTGGAAACAGCTTTTCGGCGAGAGCGAGGGAAAAGACGGAAAAGGGCTTTTCCCGGCTTCCTGCATTTTTTCCACCGACCTGCACTCGATGGGACAGTATATTCAGCAGGGCAGGCGCAGCCTGATAGAGACCGTCGTCTTGTTCGACCGCCCCGTGAAGGATCTCACTATCGGGGAAGATGCCGACAATGCCGACGGCCTTAATTTCCTTGCCGGGAAGACGATGTCTTATGTCAATGAAAAGGCGTTTGAAGGAACCGTTCTTGCCCATACCGACGGCGGCGTGCCGAACTCCATCGTCCGCGTTTCGGATTTCTCCGCGTTTTCCCTCGGCGAGCTGATCTATTTCTTTGAGAAGGCCTGCGCCGTTTCGGGGTATATGATGGGTGTCAATCCGTTCAACCAGCCCGGCGTCGAGAGTTATAAGAAGAATATGTTCGCACTTCTCGGCAAACCGGGTTACGAAGGCGCAAAGGCTGCCCTGGAAGCCCGTCTGAATCGATGAATTCCATATTTTCCGTTTTCGGCATTCCATTAAAACAGGAGGAGATCAAATGATAAATCTGATCATTGGAAAAAAAGGCTCCGGCAAGACGAAAAGGCTCATTGAGCATGCAAACGAGGCGGCGTCCAAATCCGCGGGCAACGTTGTTGTGATCGAAAAGGGCGGGCATCTTACTTACGATATTTCCCACGACGCGCGCCTGATCGACATCGATTCCTATAAGGTCGCCGGCTCGGAAGCGCTGGGCGGTTTCCTCTGCGGCGTATGCGCGGCGAACTACGACATCACGGATATTTTCGTCGACTCCACGCTTAAAATCATCGGGCACGATATTCCCACGCTCTCCGCGTTCCTTGAAAAAATGAGCCGGCTTTCCGATCTGGCGGACACGAAAATCACCCTCCTGATTTCGGCGGACGCTTCCGAACTCCCGGAGAACATCAAGAAGATTTCCACGGAGGTCTGACGCGGGGAACGCGATCCGTGCCGGGGCTTACGCTCCGGCATAATTTTTGGCCGGCGGTGGAAGACTTTTTTGGCAGGGCGGCTCTTGACAAAAAACATCCTTTTGGGTATAATAAAAAACTGTAACGCCGAGGTGTGGCTATGATTCTCGAATTAAAAAAGCTGTTTGCCGGAGCGGAGGAGTCCATACCGTTTGACTATGCGATGGACCTTTCCGGAACGGAAGTGGACAACGCTTACCCGTTTGTTTCTCCGATCCGGGTGACGGGGACCGCAGCGGCGAAAGACGGCTTTGCCGAACTTTCCGTACGGGCCGAATATGTTTTTTCGATTCCTTGCGACCGCTGCACCAGGCAGATCACGCAAAACTGCGTCAATTCGTTTTCCCATGTGCTGGTCTCGAAGCTGGAAAACGAAGAGGACGACCGTTTTTTCGAAGTCCCGGATGGTCGGCTGGACCTTGATGCGCTGGTGCGGGAGGACATCCTTCTCGGATTGCCCACCAAATTCCTTTGCCGGGATGACTGCAAAGGCATTTGCCCCGTCTGCGGCAGGAACCTGAACGACGGGCCCTGCGGGTGCGGCCGGCAGTCCGGCGCCCTTGGATTTGACGTATTGAAAGATTTCATTCAGTAGGACTCTCTCATGACTCCCTTTTTCGGGGAGTGGGATTGGTCAGTAAAACTTCCTCTTGTAGGGAGCTGGATTGATAAGTAGAACTTCCTCTTTCAGGGAGTTGGATTGATAAGGAGGTGCTGAATATGGCGGTACCGAAGAGAAAACAGTCGAGCGCGCGGCAAAACAAGAGGCGCTCCAACGTTTGGAAACTGAGCGCGCCCGCGCTGGTGAAATGTCCGAAATGCGGCGAGCTGACCGCTCCGCACAGGGTTTGCAGCAACTGCGGCTATTACAACGGCAGGGAAGTTATCAAAAAGGAAGCCTGAGCGGCGTTTTCCAGAGAAGAGAGAAGGAAGGACTCCTTCTCTTTTTTTTGGAGAAATCCGGGCCACGGCTTGACGTGCGTGGGAAATGATGCGATAATTCCAGAAGGGACTGCCTCTCTTTTTGTATAGAGTTCCTTTGGAGAAAGCAGATTTTCCCGGAAAAAGGGAGTGAGAGGGTTTGGCTGAACCGGTTGTGGCGGTCGTTGGCCGCCCAAACGTTGGAAAATCCACGTTGTTCAACAAACTCGTGGGACGGCGTCTTTCCATTGTGGACGATACGCCCGGCGTGACGCGTGACCGTCTTTACGGCAGATGCGAATGGAACGGCCGCGCTTTTTCGCTGGTGGATACCGGGGGGCTTGAGCTTCATGCCGGCGACGAGATCCTTTCGCACATCCGGGCGCAGGCGGAGCTTGCGATCGAAGCGGCCGATGTGATTCTCTTCGTCACGGATGTTCGTTCCGGCGTGACGGCTTCCGACCAGGAAATCGCCCAGATGCTGCGGAAGAGCGGCAAACCCGTTCTCCTTTGCGTGAACAAATGCGATACCCCGGGAGAACCTCCCCTGGGTTTCTATGATTTTTACAACCTCGCGCTCGGCGATCCGATCCGCGTTTCCTCCGTTCACGGGCATGGAACGGGGGATCTGCTTGACGCGGTCGTGCGTCTGCTTCCGGAGGAAGAGGCGTCTGCACAGGGAGAAGAACCCATCCGGGTTGCCATCATCGGCAAGCCGAATGTGGGAAAGTCCTCGCTTGTCAATTATATCTGCGGCGAGGAGCGCTGTATTGTTTCCAGCCGGGCGGGGACAACGCGCGACGCCGTCGATATTGCGGTGGAGAACGGCTTCGGCCGCTTTATCCTGATCGACACGGCCGGACTGCGGCGCAAGAGCCGCATCGACGACGCAATCGAGCGTTACAGCATGATGCGCGCCCAGATGGCTGTGGAACGCAGCGACGCGTGCGTCATCATGATCGACGGAACCGCCGGATTTACCGAGCAGGATTCCAAGATAGCCGGCCTTGCGCATGAGGCGGGGAAGGCCTGCGTAATTGCCGTAAACAAATGGGACGCCGTCGAGAAGAATGGAAACACGCTCGAGATTTACCGCAAAAACCTTCAAAACGACTTCTCTTTCATGTCTTACGCGGAGATCGTCTTTATTTCGGCGAAAACCGGCCAGCGCGTCGACCGTCTGTTCCAGGCTGTGGGTGCGGCCGCGAAGGCGAACGCTTCGCGCGTGACCACGGGAATGCTGAACGACGTACTCGCGCAGGCGACGCAGCGCGTTCAGCCGCCCACGGACAAGGGCAGAAGGCTGAAAATCTATTACGCGACGCAGGCTTCCACGAAGCCGCCCGCGTTTGTTTTCTTCGTCAATTCGAAAATTCTTTTTCACTTTTCCTACCAGCGCTATCTGGAAAACATGATCCGGGAGACGTTCAGCCTTGCGGGGACGCCGATCCGTTTTATCGTGCGGGAGCGCGGGGAAAAAGAGGGAGGATCATACGGTGGATAACAGCATGCGGATTTTTGTGCTGCCGGCTTTGGCGACCGCAGTGATAGCCTATCTGATCGGGAGCGTCAGCTTCTCGATCATTTTTACCCGGATTTTCGACCACGACACGGATATCCGCAACCTGGGGAGCGGAAACGCGGGCATGACGAACGTCCTTCGTTCCGTCGGCGCGAAGGCCGCGACTTTCACCACGATCTGTGATTTCGGCAAATGCGCCGGCGCCGTCGTCATCGGGCGGCTGATCTTTCAGTCCGTCTGCACGGCCAACGGGCTGCCCTCCTATTACACGCAGTACGGTGCATTTTTGGCGGGCTTCACGTGCGTGCTCGGGCACATCTACCCGCTCTATTTCGGTTTCCGGGGAGGGAAGGGCATCCTGTCCACCTCGGCGCTGATGCTCGTGCTCGACTGGCGCATTTTCGTGGTGGCGATCTCCGTCTGGGCCGTCACGATGGTGCTGACGCGGATCGTTTCGCTCGCCTCGATCCTTGCGGCGGCCTCTTTCCCGGTTTCAACTTTCCTTTTTTTCTATTACGATTACGCGACGGGATCGTCCGCCTTCGGCACGCTGCCGATCGCGTACGTCTGGATTACGACGGCGATCGCTTTCTGCTTCGCGGCCATCCTTATCTGGAAGCACCGGGAAAATATCCGGCGCCTGCGGAACGGGACGGAAAAAAGGATCACCGTGAAGCATGGGATGGGAAAATAACCGGAGGATTCTTCATAAAACTGAACGATGCGGTTCGGACGGCGGGGCCGGTGGAGGCCGCGGCAGGGCGCAGAAAAGCAGCGATGTTTTCCTGCGCTTTTTTCAACGGCCGGCGGAGCGGCGTGCCCGGCCGAACAGGTGAAAATTTTTGCAGCCGCTCCAAATTCGTTTTCCTGCATCTTGACAGAATTTTTGGAATCTTTATACTGTTAGACAGGGGAAGCAAAGGAGGAAACGCTTTATGAATTATGTGATCACCATAGCGCGCGGTTACGGGAGCGGCGGGCGGCGGATCGGCAAAAAGCTCGCCGACGCGCTCAATATCGACTTTGTGGACCGCGAGCTGCTGCAGCTTGCCTCGATTGAAAGCGGAATCAACGAGGCGCTCTTCCAGGATGCGGACGAGCGGGTGAAGGTCCCGAAATTTTTATTCAAGAACAGCCGGAAGAGCCATGCGGGCAAGGTCCTGAGTCCCGAGCAGAACGGCTTCATCTCGGACCGGAACCTGTTTAATTACCAGGCGAAGGTTTTGAAAAGCCTGACGAAAAAGGAATCCTTTGTCGTGATGGGCCGTGCGGCCGACTATATTCTGAAAGACGAGCCGAACGTGCTGAGCGTCAGCGTTCAGGCGTCCCGCCTCTTTTGCGTAAAAGCGGTCGTCGACCTGTACGGGCTTTCGGAAAGGGAAGCCGAGACGGTCATCGAAAAGACCGACCGTTACCGTGCGGATTTTTACCGTTATTATACGGGGCGCGACTGGAATGACCAGAGGAATTTCGACCTCTGTCTGAACAGCGAACGTCTGGGCGACGACAATTGCATCAGACTGATCGTCGAGGCCGGGCAGCTGAAGTTCGGCCCCGGATTTGGAAAATAGAGGGAAAACGCGGAGCGCCGGGAAGAAGTGCCTTTTTCGGCGCTCCGCCGGTTTTACGCATAAAAGGCGGCTGTATGCCGGCCTGCGGCTGTAAAGCGAAGCGCGAAAACGCCCCGCTTTTCATGCCAAAACGAATTTGCGATGAGGGAAAGGAAAAGGTGAAAAGATGAGAAGCATATTTTTGGGGAATCGGGACACGGTCGGGCAGGTTTACCGCGGGCCTGAAATCGACGCGCTGGAGAGCGAATTCGGTCTGAGGAACACGGTTTACACAAAGGACGACTTGAACGCGCGGGATTTTCGGGACGTCGATTTTATTTTTTCAACATGGGGAATGCCGAGTTTAAGCACGAAAGAAATATCCGGTTGTTTCCCGGCGCTCAAAGCGGTATTTTACGCGGCGGGAACGGTGCAGGCTTTTGCCAGGCCGTTTCTGGAGTGCGGCGTGAGGGTCTTCAGCGCCTGGGCGGCAAATGCCGTTCCTGTCTCGGAGTACGCCGTCGCGCAGATCATCCTCGCAAACAAGGGCTTTTTCCGTGCATTTGGTCTGAAAAGCCCCGGGGAACACAGGGAGCGCGCCGGGATCTCCCACGAGTATCCCGGTAATTATGGCTGCAAAGTCGGCATCCTCGGCGCCGGCATGATCGGGAAACTAGTCATCCGGAAGCTGAAAAACGATTATCACCTGCAGGTGCTTGTTTTCGATCCGTTCCTGCCGGAAGAGAAAGCGAAAGAACTTGGGGCCGTGAAAACCGATCTCCACACGGTTTTCAGGGAGTGCACGACGATCTCGAACCATCTCGCAAACAATGAGCAAACAAAGGGCATGCTGAACAAGAGCTGCTTTTCTCTGATGAAGGACCACGCGACTTTTATCAACACCGGGCGGGGGGCCCAGGTGGTAAACGCCGACCTGGAGGAAGCGCTCAGGGCGAGGCCGTTTGCCGCTGCGGTCCTTGATGTGACCTATCCGGAGCCGCTGCCGGAAGGGCACCCGTTCTATCGGATGGAAAACGTCATATTGACGCCCCATATGGCGGGAAGCCAGGCGTGCGAAACGGAGCGCATGGCCCGGTACATGGTGGAGGAATGCCGCCTGCTGCATGCGGGCCGGCCCGTGCGGTACGAAGTTACCGCCGACATGCTCAAAACGATGGCATGAACCGATTCCCGCAAATATGGGGTGAGAGAGAAAAAGCCGTGCAAAAAGGCCGGGCCTCCGGAATTTCGGAGGTCCCGGCCTTTTGCCCGGTTAAAAACAGGCGGAAACCGACAGGCGCGCGGCATTCAGCTTTTCGGCCCGTTGATTTGCACCACGGCTTCCACAGCCCCCGCAAGGCTCTGCTGAAGGGAAATCTTTTCCGTGCCGACCACATGGACCCCGCAGCGGTTCAGCGGGATCAGAACTTTTTCCGCAGGGCTGTCGGCTACCGCACGGGCCATGGCGGGCGAAATTTCCCCCAACATGGCGTCCGCGGCGAGGATACCGACGCTCCCGAGAATCACATCCGCCTTCGGCGCACAGACGACGACGGCGTTTTCTCCCGTTGCGCCCATGTCCGCCCCCGCTTTCAGCATGGAGGAAGTCGCGGCGGCGTTCGTCCCCAACGCCGTGATCTCGGCTTGGCTGCCGAGTTTCGCGCGCAGGGCCCCGATCAGCGCTTTGCCGATTCCGCCGCCCTGCCCGTCGATCACCAGAATCCTCATGAGCCGTTCCCCCGTCCGTATTTGATTGGCCTATTATACCACGGGAAGGGCTGCGGAGCAAATCCGGCCAATGCTGCGGGCGATATGTGCGTTTCGAAAAACAGCCTGGGAAAGGCCGCAACCTTTCGCAGACTGCTTTCGATTTCACCGCGTTCACATCTGGATATTGGTCTGGCGGGATATTCCGCTCAACGCTTCGCCCGCGGAATTCTGCGAAGCCGGCTCCACGGAGATGTCTCCGAGCGCGAGGTAACCGACGAGGCTGTCGTTTTCCAGTATCGGCAGCCTGCGGATCTGGCGTTCGCTCATCAGGCGCGCGGCTTCGTTTACGTCCATTTCCGGCTGCCCGGTCGCGGGGGCTCCGGTCATGATTTCCTTCACTTTCTGCTGTTTCCCGTCTTTTCCATCCGCTACGCAGCGCATGGCGATGTCGCGGTCCGTAACGACGCCTTCCAATTTATTTCCCCAGCAGACGGGAATGGAGCCGCAGCCGTGCTGCTTCATTATTTTCGCAGCCTGCTCGATGGTATCGTCGGGCTGGACGCATGCGACGTCTTTTGTCATGATTTCCTTGACTTTCATTGTTATCACCTCCCAAGTTATGGTTCCCGCCTTGCGCGGAGATTATTTGCAGACGAATAATTTTTCCTATTGAATCGGAGCGGGGCGAAACTTATAATAAAACATGGTTTTTACTTTCGGCGGAGTTTTCGGGATCCGGGCGGCGCCGACATTGGACGCTTGTTTTCAGGCATTCATTTTTTAAAAGCTTTCAATTGAAAAATAAAATACGTGTGATTCCGCGCTGAACCTGGTTTTTGCACGCATCTTCGCCCTGGAAATTTCGGGGAAATCGACCGCCTGGTACATGGGAGCGGAATTCGCTGCCGTTTCGCGGACAGGCGGTGCGGAAGTGAGGAAAGGAAGACGCTTATGACGGAAAAATTGTATGATGAAGACGCCTACCGCAGGACTTTTTTCGCGCATGTGACGCAATGCCTGAAGAAGGATGGAAAGTATCTCGTTTCGCTGGACCGGACGGCGTTTTACCCGGAGGGCGGCGGGCAGCCCTCCGACACGGGGGTGCTGAATTTTGTCAACGTGCTCGGCGTCCATGAAAAGAGCGGAGAGATCTTCCACATGACGGATAAGCCCCTGCCCGCCGGCGCCGCGGTGACGGGGGGCGTGAACTGGAGCCGCCGTTTCCGCCTGATGCAGCAGCACACGGGGGAGCACATTGTCTCGGGGATTGCGCACCGCCTTTTCGGCGGCGACAACGTCGGTTTTCATATGGGGGAAGAATTTCTCACGGTGGACTGGAGCCGTCCACTGGACGCGGACCAGCTTGCCACCGTGGAACGCCTTGCAAACGAAGCCGTGACGAAAAACCTGCCTGTCAGAGCGGAGTACCCGCCCCGCGAAGCGCTTTCCAGGCTGAACTACCGGAGCAAAAAGGAACTGACGGGCGCCGTCCGCATCGTTACGGTGCCGGGGTACGATGTGTGCGCCTGCTGCGGCACGCATGTGGCGCATACCGGCGAAATCGGCGCCATCAAGGTGGTCGGTTCGCAGAATTACAAAGGCGGGACGCGCTTTTTCCTGGTCTGCGGCGCGCAGGCGCTGGAAGACTACGGCGAGAAACTGAAAAGCGTCGCGGCTGTTTCCAGTCTGCTTTCCGCGAAGCCGGAGGAAATTGCCCGGGCCGTCAAACGCCTTCTGGACGAGAACGCCGAACAGAAACACGGATTGTCCGCGCTGCTTGAAAAGTTTCTTGCAGGGAAAGCCGCGTCCGTCCCGGCAAACCGAGGCGATGTTTATGCCTGTGAGGAGGGCCTTTCCCCCGAGGCGCTTCGCCGGTATGCGCTGCTTCTCGCGGAGCGGTGCGGGGGAACGGCGTCGGTTTTCAGCGGTCCGGACGGCAGCCTTCGCTATGCGCTTGCAAATTCGGTCGGCGGCGATGTTCGTCCGCTGTGCAAAAAGCTGAACGCGGCGTTTTCCGGCCGCGGCGGCGGGAGAAGGGAGCTTGCGCAGGGTTCGCTTTTGGCCGCGCGGGAACAACTGGAATCCTTCTTCGGCGATTCGGCGGAGCGTGTTCTTTGAGGAACCGCAGTCAGGCGAAAATTTTTAATTTTCCTTTTGCAGTTGCATCGCCGCACCATTTGTGATATATTTAACATAGTGTTTTGAAACCAGCAGATCAGTTGCAGAAATTTCAATTCATGAATGGAGGAAAAATCATGTCCAAGAAAATTGTGCTGGCTGGCGCCTGCCGTACCCCGATCGGTAAGATGGGTGGAGCTCTTGTCAATACCTTTACTCCGGAGCTTGCCACGATCGTCGTGAAGGAAGCCATGAAGCGCGCGGGTGTTGCGCCGGATCAGGTCGACGAAGTCATCCTCGGCTGCGTTTACCAGGCGGGCATCGGGCAGAACGTCGCCCGTCAGGCGGCTCTTAATTCCGGCATGCCGATGGCCGTCCCTGCATTTACGCTGAATAATCTCTGCGGCTCAGGACTGAAGAGCATCAACGTCGCCGCGGCGCTCATCAACGCGGGCGAGGCCGACGTCGTCGTCGCGGGCGGCGCCGAGAATATGTCCAACGCCCCGTACCTCCTCAAAAACGCCCGCTTCGGCTATCGTATGCGCGACGGCGTGCTGGTCGATTCGATGATCAACGATGGACTCGAAGATACTTTCAACCATTATCACATGGGCGTTACCGCGGAAAACGTGGCGGAAAAATACGGGATTACCCGCCGGATGCAGGACGAGTTCGCGGCGGCCAGTCAGGATAAGACCCAGAAGGCGATCGCCGCGGGCAAGTTTAAAGACGAGATCGTCCCGGTGGAAGTGAAGCAGAAGAAAAAGACCGTCCTGTTCGAGCAGGACGAAGCTCCGCGCACGGGCGTGACGCCCGATTCCCTCGCGGCCCTGAGACCCGCCTTCAAGAAAGACGGAACGGTTACCGCGGGCAACGCTTCCGGAATCAACGACGCCGCTTCCGCCATCGTCGTGATGAGCGAGGAGAAGGCGAAAGAGCTCGGCGTGAAGCCGATGGCTTACTGGGTTGCCGGCGCTTCCGCGGGTGTGGACCCGGCCTATATGGGTCTCGGACCGATCGAGGCGACGAAGAAGATCATGAAGAAGACCGGCCTGTCCGTCAAGGATATGGACCTCATCGAGCTGAACGAGGCGTTCGCTTCCCAGTCCATCGAATGCTGCCGCGAGCTGGAGCTTGATATGGGTAAGGTCAACGTCAACGGCGGCGCCATCGCTCTCGGTCATCCGGTGGGCTGCTCCGGCTGCCGCATCGTGACCACGCTGCTTTATGAGATGCGCAGGCGCGGCAGCGAGTACGGGCTTGCCACGCTCTGCGTCGGCGGCGGCATGGGCGTCGCAACCATTGTGAAGAAATACGAATGAACCTTGGCGGGAAGGAGTCTGGCCGAGTTATGAGCTATGTCAGATATGAGCAGAAGGATTTTGTCGGCATCGTCACCATCGACCGTGAAAAGGCGCTCAATGCGCTGAACGCGCAAGTGTTGGCAGACCTTGAAAATGCGATCGACGCGATCGACGCGGAGAAAACCCGCTGCGTCGTCATTACCGGCGCGGGGCAAAAAGCCTTCGTCGCCGGCGCCGATATCGGCGCCATGCGCGGCATGACGCCCGACGAGGGCCGCGCATTCAGCGCGAAAGGAAATTCCGTTTTCCGTAAAATCGAAAAGCTGCCAATGCCCGTGATCGCCGCCGTAAACGGATACGCGCTCGGCGGCGGCTGCGAGCTCTCCCTGAGCTGCGACATCCGCCTCGCTTCCGAGAACGCCGTGTTCGGCCAGCCGGAAGCCGGCCTCGGCATCACGCCGGGCTTCGGCGGCACGCAGCGCCTCGCGCGCACCATCGGCGTGGGCAAGGCAAAGGAAATGATTTTTTCCGCCCGCAACATCAAGGCGGACGAAGCGTTCCGCGTGGGCCTCGTAAACGCTGTTTACCCGGCCGATCAGCTCATGGCCGAAGCTATGAAGCTCGCCGGGCGCATCGCCGGAAACGCGCCGATCGCCGTGCGCCAGTGCAAAAAAGCGATCAATATGGGTTTGCAGATGGATATTGATTCCGCCGCGGCGCTGGAACCGGAGCTGTTTTCCGCCTGCTGCGGCACCCAGGACCAGCGCGAAGCCATGGCCGCTTTCTGCGAAAAGCGGAAACACGGCCCGTTTCTCAACAAATGATCCCGGTCCTTTCCCGGCTAAAACAAGAAAATAAATTCAGGAGGTTTTTTCTATGATCGTAGGCGTTATTGGCGCCGGAACCATGGGCTCCGGCATCGCGCAGACTTTTGCCCAGACGGAAGGCTGCACCGTGAAGCTCTGCGATATCAACGAGCAGCTTGCCGCGAACGGCAAGGCGAAAATCGCGAAGAGCCTGAACCGTCTGGCGGCCAAGGGGAAGATAACGCAGGAGCAGGCCGACTCCGTCCTCGCAAAGATCACGACCGGAACAAAGGAAATCGCCTCCGACTGTGACCTCGTCGTGGAAGCCGCGCTCGAGAAAATGGACGTGAAAAAGAGCCTTTTCAAGGAGCTTTCCTCCATTTGCAAGCCGGAGACTGTTTTTGCGACCAACACCTCGTCCCTCTCCATCACGGAGATCGGCAGCGGACTCGACAGGCCCGTCTGCGGCATGCATTTCTTCAACCCGGCTCCCGTGATGAAGCTTGTCGAGGTGATCGCCGGCATCAATACGCCGCAGGAAACGGTGGACCGGATCAAGAAGATTTCCGTTGAGATCGGCAAGACGCCGGTCCAGGTAAAGGAAGCGCCCGGGTTCGTCGTGAACCGCATCCTCGTGCCGATGATCAACGAGGCGGTCGGCGTTCTGGCCGACGGCACCGCCGCGGCCGAGGACATCGACACCGCCATGAAGCTCGGCGCGAACCACCCGATGGGCCCGCTTGCGCTGTCGGACCTGATCGGCAACGATATCGTCCTCGACGTGATGGAAGTCCTTCAGGCGGAAACAGGCGACCCGAAATACCGTCCCCATCCGCTTCTCCGCAAGATGGTCCGCGGCGGCCTGCTTGGCCGGAAGACCGGCAGGGGATTTTACGACTATACAAAAAAATAATCGCCTGTAACGTATAGATTTGGAGGAACGAGTATGGACTTCACACTCAGCAAGGAACAGGAAATGGCCCGCACTCTCTTCCGGGATTTCTCGGAAAAGGAGATCAAACCCCTTGCCCAGGAAATCGACGAGGAGGAGCGCTTTCCGGCGGAGACGCTCGAAAAATTCCGCAAGTATCAATTCATGGGCATCCCCTACCCGAAAGAGGTCGGCGGCGCCGGCTGCGACACGCTGACCTATGAAATATGCCTCGAGGAGATCAGCAAGGTCTGCGCTACGACCGCCACCATGCTTTCGGCCCACACTTCCCTCGGCACATGGCCGATCCTGAAGTTCGGCACGCCGGGGCAAAAGGACAAATACCTCAAAAAGCTCTGCACCGGCGAGTACCTCGGTGCATTTGCCCTGACGGAGCCGAACGCGGGCACCGACTCGTCCGCGCAGCAGACGAAGGCGGTCCTGGACGGCGACCACTATGTGCTCAACGGCAGCAAGATTTTCATCACGAACGGCGGCTATGCCGACACTTACATCGTTTTCGCCATGACGAACAAGAGCCTCGGCAACCACGGCATCTCCGCGTTCATTGTGGAAAAGAATTTTCCCGGCTTCTCCGTCGGCAAAAAAGAGAAAAAAATGGGCATCCGCGGCTCCGCAACCTGCGAACTGATCTTCGAGAACTGCATCGTCCCGAAAGAGAACCTCCTCGGTCAGGAGGGGAAAGGTTTCCCGATCGCCATGGCGACGCTGGACAACGGCCGTGTCGGCATCGCCGCACAGGCCGTCGGCATCGCGGAGGGCGCTCTGGATGAAACCATCCAGTATGTCAAAGAAAGAAAACAGTTCGGCCGCCCGATCGCCAAGTTCCAGAACACGCAGTTCGAGATCGCGGACATGGTGACGAAGACAAAGGCGGCCCAGCTCCTCCTGTACCGCGCCGCGCTTGCCGAAGACACGAAGAAGCGCTATTCGGAAGAAGCGGCGATGGCAAAGCTGTTCTGCGCTTCCACGGCGATGGACGTTACCACGCGCTGCCTGCAGCTCCACGGTGGATACGGGTACACCAGAGAGTATCCCATCGAGCGCATGATGCGCGACGCCAAGATCACGGAGATCTACGAGGGCACCAGCGAAGTGCAGAAGATGGTAATATCCAAATACGCCATGAAGTAAGGCGGAAACCAGAAGGAGGGAAATCTTTTGAACATCGTCGTTTGTATCAAACAGGTTCCGAATACAAATGAAGTCAGAATCGATCCGAAAACCGGCACGCTGATCCGCGAAGGCGTCCCGAGCATCATCAACCCTGACGACAAGGCGGGCCTCGAGGCCGCGCTTCGCCTGAAGGATTCGCAGGGAGCGCATGTCGCGGTCCTCTCCATGGGCCCGCCGCAGGCGGAGGCGGCGCTGCGGGAAGCGCTCGCCATGGGCGCCGACGAGGCATATCTGGTGACGGACCGCGCGTTCGGCGGCGCCGACACCTGGGCAACGGCGCATACGATCGCGGCCGCCCTCAAAAAGCTCCCCTACGATCTGATCATCACCGGCCGTCAGGCCATCGACGGAGACACGGCCCAGGTTGGGCCGCAGATCGCCGAGAACCTCAACATTCCGAACATCAGCTATGCGGAGGAAATCAAAGTCGAGGACGGATCCGTTACGGTGAAGCGCCAGTTTGAAGACCGCTATCACCTGCTGAAAGCGAAACTCCCCTGCCTGGTCACCGCGCTCAGCGAGCTGAACACACCGCGCTACATGACGCCGGGCGGGATTTTCGACGCCTACCGCGAGAAGAAGGTCAACATCATCACCCGCGCCGACCTCGACGTGGCGGACGTCGACATCGGCCTGAAGGGTTCGCCGACCCGCGTCGTGCAGACGTTCACAAAGAGCCCGAAAGCTGCCGGCACGCTTGTGACCAACCTGAATCCGCAGGAAGCCGCCGATTACATGCTCGAAAAGCTCAGGGAAAAATTCATTATATAGTTTGAAAGTGGTGAGACAATATGGATATTCAGGATTATCAAGGCGTGTATGTGTTCATCCAGCAGGTTGACGGACAGGTCGCCGGCGTCTCCCACGAGCTTCTCGGCAAGGCGAAAGAGCTCGCGCAGAAAATGGAGACCGTGGTGACGGCCGTTCTGTTCGGCTCCGGCGTTTCCAAGCTTTGCGGGGACCTTGCCAGCTACGGCGCGGACAAGATCGTCATGGTGGACAATAAGGACCTGGAGATTTATTCCACGAAGCCTTACGCTTACGCGATGTGCAAAGTGATCGAGCATTACAAGCCGGCCGTCGTGCTTTACGGCGCGACCGCCATCGGCCGCGACCTCGCTCCGCGGGTGGCGGCCAGGATCCGCACCGGACTGACGGCGGACTGCACAAAGCTCGACGTCGCGGAGGACGGCACGAAGAATCTTCAGATGACACGCCCCGCCTTCGGCGGAAACATCATGGCGACCATCATCTGCCCGGATTACCGCCCGCAGATGGCCACCGTGCGTCCCGGCGTCATGCAGAAGATCAAGCCGGTCGCCGGCGCGAGCGTGCCGGTCGACAGCTTCGCCGTGGAGATCCCCGAATCGGAGAAGGACGTTCAGATCCTAGGCGTCGTGAAGAAGGAATCCCACAAGATGGACATTCAGGACGCCAAGATCCTTGTTTCCGGCGGCCGCGGGATGGGGGCGCCGGAGAACTTCAAGATCCTGGAAGACTGCGCGAAGGCCCTCGGCGGCACGGTGAGCTCTTCCAGAGCCTGCGTCGACGCAGGCTGGGTTGAAAAAGATCTTCAGGTCGGCCAGACGGGCAAGACCGTCCGCCCGAACCTGTATCTCGCGTGCGGCATTTCCGGCGCCATCCAGCACCTTGCCGGCATGGAAGAGTCCGACGTCATCATTGCCGTCAACAAGGACGAAAGCGCCCCCATCTTCGAGGTGGCGGATTACGGCGTTGTCGGCGATGCGCTCAAGGTCATTCCGCTCTTCACGGAGAACGTCAAAAAGGCGATGGCCGAGCGCGCAAAGTAATCTACCCGTTCTTGCCCGGTATGCCGCTCCGCGCTTTTTCGCGGGGCGGGAACCCGCTTGACACGGAGTCTGTTTCCTGTTATAACTGGATTATATTAAAGCTGTCTTCGGGGCGGGG
>DHAI01000002.1:26161-32378 GCA_002397355.1 Ruminococcaceae bacterium UBA4958
GTGTGATTCCAAAGCCGACGGTACAGTCCGGATGAAAGAAGCGCGCGCATTTTATTAAATGCGTATTTCCGCCCCGCGGGATTATCCCGCGGGGCATTTTTCGTTGGCAGCCGGAAAAAAAGGAGTCGTAAAATCCATGAAAAACATCGAAACATGGAAACGCAGTTCATCTCGGCTGACTACCCGCACGCTCGCGCAGATCGGCATTCTTTCCGCCGTTGCGTTCCTGCTGATGACGATTGAATTTCCGCTCTGGTTTTTGCCCGGCTTTTATAAGCTGGACCTCAGTGAGATTCCTGTGCTGATCGGCGCGTTCGCGATGGGTCCGCTCGCCGGTGCGGGAATCGAGCTCGTCAAGGTGCTGCTGTACTTTTTTCTGCACGGCAGTTCCACTTTCGGCGTGGGGGACTTCGCAAGTTTTCTCATCGGCTGCTGCCTTGCCGTGCCGGCCGCGCTGATCTACGAGAGGAAGAAGACGAAGAAGAACGCGCTTCTCGGCATGGCTGCCGGCACGCTGCTGATGACGGTTGCCGGCGCGCTCGCCAACGCCTACGTGCTGCTGCCGCTCTACTCTGCGGCGTTCCACATGCCCATGGCCGAGCTGGTCGCGATGGGAACGAAGATCAACCCGTCTATCACGGACCTTTCCTCTTTCGTCTTTCTTGCCGTGGTGCCGTTCAACCTGCTGAAGGGCGCGGTCGTTTCCGCGTTTACCTTTCTGCTCTACAAGCGCGTCAGCCCGATCCTACACGGAAGGTTTTTCTGAAATTTTTCGACAGATCGAACGTTTTGTATATTTACGCCGCGCAGCAAATCTGGTACAATCAACTTATAAATTGAATATGCCCTTATCGAGAGTGACGGAGGGAACAGGCCCTGTGATGTCCGACAACCTGCCGTTCGGCAAGGTGCCAAATCCTGCGGGAGACCGAAAGATGAGGTTTTGCTTTGTCATGCCGTTCGGTTTTCCGGACGGCATATTTCTTTTTTGGGCGGGCCGGCGGAAGCCCGCCGTTCCCTGGCGCAATTTTCGCGAGAATGAAATGGGGGTTTTTTATGTCAAAGCATTTTTTTACGTCGGAATCCGTTACGGAAGGACATCCCGATAAAATCTGCGACCAGATCGCCGACGCCGTGCTCGACGCCATCCTCGAGCAGGACCCGAAGGCCCATGTCGCCTGCGAAGTGACCGCTTCCACAGGGGTCATCCACGTGATGGGCGAGATTTCCACCGATTGTTACGTCGATATTCCCGCCATCGCGCGCGGCGTCGTCAAGGATATCGGCTATGACAACCCGGAGTGCGGCTTCGACGGCAACACCTGCGGCGTCCTTACCTCCATCGACATGCAGTCGCCGGATATCGCGCTGGGCGTGAACCGCTCGTTCGAGGCGCAGAACGGCTCCGTCGATGCGGACGACCTCGTCGGCGCCGGCGACCAGGGCATGGTGTTCGGCTACGCCTGCGACGAGACGCCGGAACTGATGCCCCTGGCCATTTCGCTGGCACATCAGCTTGCCAGACGCCTGGCCGACGTCCGCAAGAACGGCACGCTCGCCTATCTGCGCCCGGACGGGAAGACGCAGGTCACCATCGAGTACGACGGCGACACGCCCGTCCGCGTGGATGCGATTGTCGTCTCGGCGCAGCACGACCCGCAGGTTTCCCTCGAGCAGATCCGCAGGGACATCAAGGAGCACGTCATCCGCGCCGTCATCCCCGCCAAGTGGCTGGATGAGAACACGAAGTATTACATCAATCCCACGGGGCGCTTCGTGATCGGCGGCCCGCTGGGAGACAGCGGGCTCACCGGCAGAAAGATCATCGTCGACACCTACGGCGGCTACGGCCGGAACGGCGGCGGCGCTTTGTCCGGCAAAGACCCCACGAAGGTGGACCGCTCCGGAAACTATGCGGCGCGTTACGTTGCGAAGAATATCGTCGCGGCCGGCCTTGCGAAAAAGTGCGAGGTGCAGGTCGCCTATGCGATCGGCGTCGCGCACCCGGTTTCCGTCGCCGTGAATACGTTCGGCACGTCGGATTACCCGGACGAGAAGCTTGCGAACGCGGTGAATAAGGTTTTCGACCTGCGTCCGAACGCGATCATCCGCAAGCTTGACCTGCGTAGGCCGATCTACCGCAGCGTAGCCAACTACGGCCAGATGGGACGCGAAGACCTGAACGTCCCGTGGGAGAAACGCGACAAGGCGGATGCCCTGAGGGCGGCTCTCCGGTAAGAAACCTTTTTTTCCCGTTTGTCAATTCTGCACCCCGGCACATAAACTGTGCTGGGGTGATTTTTATGCCGGACCTGTTTTTCCAGTGCCTTTTCGCCTTGCTGGCAATCTTTGGCGCCGTCGATCTGGTGCGCTCGGTGTTCCTCTATGCGTTCCGGAAAAGCTGTCCCGCCGGCCATTACCTGATGTTTTCGATTTCCGGCCACGACGAGCAGGCGGAGCTGCGCCTGCGCTGCGCCGTTTCGCGCGCGGCGCGCATCGGCGCGGAAACCCGGGTCGTTTGCCTGGACCGCGGCATGGACGGCGAAACACGGCGCGTCTGCGAGCTTTTCTGCGGAGATCATCCGGCGGTGATCCTCTGTACGCCGGAGGAATTTGAAAAAAACTGGGTGCGCTGATTTGCAAATGTTCCTGCGATCAGCTATACTTAAATGCAGTCTGAAAGGAATCCGGGGGAGCCTTGTGGGAAAAGAAAAACTGTTGGAAATGGACGGTTCGGTGGAACAAGTCGTTTACCGGAACGAAAAGAACGGATACGCCGTCATTGAACTGAACAACGGGAAAGAACTCGTCCCGGTTGTCGGCACCATGCCGTTTGTCGGCGTGGGGGAAGAGCTTCACATCGCCGGCGGCTGGACGGTCAGCCAGACTTACGGCCCGCAGTTCAAGGCGAGCAGCGTGGAGCGCTCCAGCCCGTCGGACGCCGCCGCGATGCTGAAGTATCTCTCGTCCGGCGCCATCAAGGGCATCGGCCCGGCAATCGCGAAAAAGATCGTGGACACCTTCGGGGAGAACTCGCTCAAGATCCTGGAAAAGGAACCGGAACGCCTGAGCGAAATCAAAGGCATCACGCGTGCGAAGGCCGTTCGTGCCGGCGCGGAATTTCAGCGCGTCGGCGGCATCCGCGAGACGATGATGAAGCTTTCCGGTTTCGGTATCACGCCGGAAGAGGCGGTGCGCGTCTGGAAGACGTTCGGCCCGCAGGCCGAGGAGCAGATCCGGCAGAATCCGTACTGCCTTTGCTCCGACGGCCTGCGGATCGATTTCGCGCGCGCGGACCGCATCGCGGCGATGCAGGAGCGTCCGCAGGACGACCGCTGCCGCCTGCGGGCGGGCGTCACGCATGTTCTCAAGCACAACGAGGGAAACGGTCACACCTGCCTGCCCGCGGACAAGCTGATCGCCGCTGCCGCGCGTATGCTCGGCGTACCTCAGGAAAGCGCCGCGGAGGCGCTGGAAGAGCTGAAAGCGGGTTCTGCCCTGGTCTCGCGCGAATTCCGGGGCAGGGAGTTCCTCTTTACACCGTCTCTGTACCGTTCGGAAACCTACATCGCGGGGCGCATCCGCATGATGCTCCGCTTTCCAGCAAAGCCCGTCGCCGGCGTGGACGGCTACCTTTCCACCATAGAGGCCGAGGAGCGGATTCAGTACGCGGAGCTGCAGAAGGAGGCAGTCCGGCAGGCGCTTACCAAAGGCATGCTGATCCTGACGGGCGGGCCCGGAACGGGGAAGACGACGACGCTCAACGCCATGATCCGCATTCTGAGCCTTACGGGGGAAAAGGTTCTCCTCGCGGCCCCGACCGGCCGGGCGGCGAAACGCATGTCGGAATTGACGGGGAGCGAAGCGAAAACGATCCACCGCCTGCTCCGCGTGAAGTGGGACGAGAACGACAACCCGGAATTTGAAAAAAACGAAAAAGATCTGCTCGAGTGCGACACGCTGATCCTCGACGAGCTTTCCATGGTGGACGCGCCGCTTTTCGAGGCGGTGCTCCGCGCGCTGCCGCTCGGCTGCCGCCTTGTGCTGGTGGGGGACTGCGACCAGCTTCCTTCCGTCGGGCCCGGGAACGTGCTGGGCGACCTCATCGCTTCGGGGCATATCCCCGTAGTGCAGCTGCGCGAAGTGTTCCGGCAGTCCATGAAGAGTCTGATCGTCGCCAACGCGCACAGGATCGTGGAGGGAAAGGCGCCGGATCTCACGGTGCATACTTCCGACTTCTTTTTTCTGCCTTACCGCTCTGCGGAGGAGATCGGCTCCGTCGTCGCCGATCTCTGCGCCAGGCGGCTGCCGGCCAGCTACGGCTATTCCCCGCTGACCGACATCCAGGTGCTTTCCCCGGGCCATAAGGGGGAGCTCGGCACGGCCGAACTGAACCGCAGACTGCAGCAGGCGATCAATCCGCCGGCTCCGGACAAAAAGGAGATCAGGATCAACGGCTTTTTGTTCCGCGAGGGCGACAAGGTCATGCAGTCCAAGAACGATTACGATCTGCCCTGGGTGAAGGACGACGGCACTTACGGCGAAGGCGTGTTCAACGGCGACCTCGGCATTCTGGAAAAGATCGACCGGCGCGCCTCCACGCTGACCGTGCGCATGGACGACCGCACGGTTTCCTACGAGACGGAGTCGGCGCAGGAGCTGGAGCAGGCTTATGCGATGACGGTCCATAAAAGCCAGGGCAACGAGTTCCCGGCGGTCGTTATCCCCATGTACCGCACGGCGCCGCAGCTCTGTTACCGCAACCTCCTCTATACCGCCATCACAAGGGCCAAGTCTTTGCTGATCCTTGTCGGGCACCCGGAAATGGTAAACGCGATGGTCGCAAACAACCGCAAAACGCGCCGCTATACCGGTTTGTGCGATCTTTTGCTGGAGGATAGGGAAGATGAAAATGGGCAAAATGAAGCCTGAAAGGATCGCGCGGTTTGCCATCGATCTTCTGTTTCCGCCGCGCTGCGTGTTCTGCGGGGCGGTCGTCCCGCCCGGCTCGCAGATCTGCCGGGAATGCGCGGCGCAGATCCGGCCGTCCGGCGAAGTTCGGTGCGAGCCGCTGCCGCTCAGAGACAGAAAAGTTCTATGCGCTTTTCTGTACCCCTACGAGGGAAAGGTGCGGGACTCCGTCCTGGATTTCAAGTTTCACGGCAGGAAGGAAAACGCCGCGTTCTACGCCAGGCAGCTGGCCGCGCGGGTAAGACTCGCCTTTCCCGGTGCGGGCTTCGATTTCGTCACCTCCGTTCCGCTTTCCGCCGAGCGGAAAAAGGAGCGCGGCTACGACCAGTCGGAACTGGTCGCGGCGAAGCTGGCGCGGGAGCTTGGTGTTCCCTACCGGGCCAGCCTGAAAAAAGTCCGCGGAAACCGGGTGCAGCATCTTCTGGGCCGGCTGGAGCGCGCCGAAAACGTGAAGGGCGTTTACCGGCTCGTCGGGCAGGACGCCGCGGACGGGAAGCGGATCCTTCTGGTGGACGACATCGTCACGACGGGGTACACTCTGGCGGAATGCGCCTCTGTCCTGCTTTGCGGCGGAGCGGCCGACGTGTCCTGCGCTGCGGTGGCAAAAGCGTTTCCGGAGCAGGTTGAAAACAGCCGCTCTCTGTAATATAATAAAGAAAATCCGGGAAAAACAATAAAATACGGCGCGCCGTGCGGCAAACGCACGGCTGCCATCATGATAGATTGGACGTGATTCTGTGGCCGGAACCGATATCGCACTTGATCTCGGCACTTCTTATGTGAAAATATTTCTCGACGGCAAGGGGATCGTGCTGAGCGAACCCGCCGTCGTGTCCGTCAACGTGGAAACGGACCGTGTCGTGGCGATCGGACGGGAGGCTTACGACATGGTCGGCCGCACCTCCGACCGCATCCAGGTCTGCCATCCGCTTTCCGGCGGCGTGATTTCCCATTTCGACCTTGCGAAATATCTCGTCGATACTTATCTCAGAAAAATCAATGCCAGCCGGGTCATCATGCCGCGCGTGGTTGTCAGCGTTCCCTGCGAGATCACGGAGGTGGAGAGACGCGCGGTCGTCAACGCGATCAGCGCCACGGGCGTCCGTAAAGTCTGCCTGATCGAGGAACCGGTTGCAGCCGCCATGGGAGCGGGGCTCGAGATTTCAAGGCCGCACGGTTCCTTTGTGGTCGATGTGGGAGGCGGGACGACCGACATGGCCGTCATTTCCCTGAACCGCGTCGCGAT
>DHAI01000002.1:32631-38864 GCA_002397355.1 Ruminococcaceae bacterium UBA4958
CGATCGGGTGCGTCTTTCCGCGGCAGAGCGTCCTGACGTATCGCGTGAAGGGCCGCAACGCCATGACCGGCCTGCCCCAGTGGGCGGACATCACCAGCGACGAGATCCTGGAGGCTCTGGTGGACAGCGCCATGCAGATTGTCCGCGCCGTTCAGGATATTCTTGAAAAAACGCCGCCGGAGCTGATGGGGGACATTTTCTCGGACGGGATGTACCTGACCGGCGGCTCGGTGAAGCTCTACGGCCTTGACCGCCTGATCGCCAAGAAGACGAAGCTGGAGGTTCATGTGGCCGACGATCCGCAAAACTGTGTGGCGCGGGGCGCCGGCATGGCGATCCGCTATATCGACACGGTGGAAGGCGAAAACAGCGGTCAGATCAACCCCCTCAGCGCGGTTTATTGACCGTTGAAAACCGAACGCTAAAAAGGGAACGCAGCCTCGACAGGCAGCGCTCCCTTCTTTCCGCTTATGCCGCGGTTTCTGTTCCCAGGTCATTTGCGCATCATGTAATCGACGAACATCAGCTCGTCGTCGGAGTTTTCCACATCCAGCTCCGCACGGACTTTCGCGTCCCTTGCGCCCTCCAAAAGCTGGTGAATGCCATAGAGCCGGCACAGCTTGCTTTTCAGATTCATCCGGTTGCCGCCGTCCGTCACCAGATAGATGTTGCCTTTCGCTCTCCCGATCAGCTCATCCAGTTTCTGAATGTCCATGCGATTGAGTTTCGTAGGGAATTCCCCCTTTTCGGATTTCGGGCCAATTATATCATCCTTTTCAAATTTCTGCAAGTGCGTGAAAAAGCGGTTTCAGGCGGCCGCTTCGGCGGGTTTTGAGAAGTCTCTCGGAAAATTCATAGATTGTTAATCGAATCCCCTGTTTGAGTATAGTACAATAAACATAAATCCTGACGCGGATTTTGACGATTAAGGATGATCAAGTGTGTTCGGCTATATCAAACCGCAGAAATCGGAGCTGCTTGTCCGGGAGTTCGACGAATACGGCGGCGTCTACTGCGCCCTGTGCCGCAGGATCGGCAGGGAATACGGCTTCGCCGCCCGCCTTGCCCTGAACTACGACTGCACGTTTTACGCGCTCGTTCTGATGGCGGTTTCCGGAAAAAAATGCCCGCGGTTTGCCAAAGGGCGCTGCGCCGTCAATCCGCTGAAAAGATGCCTGTTTTGCAGCGGGGGAGAGGAAGAGCTCTCGGCGGCGTCTGCGCTCACGATGATCCTCGCATACTACAAGGCGCTCGACGACGTTGCGGACTCCGGCTTTTTCCGAAGCTTTTGCGCCCGCGCCGCGTCGCTTTTCTTCGCCCGCAAACGGCGCCGGGCGGCCGGGCGGTACCCGGAGCTGGATCGCGCCGCGGCAAAGATGGCGGAAGAGCAGCGGGCCGTCGAGGCTGGAGATTTCAAGGGGGTCGACCTGTGCGCGGAACCGACGGCCAACATGGTGAGGCGTCTCCTCGAACTTTCCTGCACGGAAAAGCCGGCGCCGCCCGGCTTGCGGGAGGTGCTTCGGGAAGCGGGATACCACCTCGGCCGCTGGATCTACCTGATGGACGCCGCGGACGACATTCCGAAAGACTTGAAGCGCCGGTCGTTTAATCCGTTCGTTGAAAAATTCCATTTGACCGCGAACAGCCCGCGGGAAGAGCTTGACAAAGCGCGCGCCGATGCGAATTCCGCGCTGAACGCGACGCTTTGCCGGCTTTGCGCGGCGGCCGATCTGATGCGGTTCGGCTGCTTCGGGTCGATCGTGCGCAATATCGTTTTCCTCGGGCTTCCCCTGATGCAGGAAGAGCGCCTGTTCCGAAAGGAGGACGGCAATGTCTGATCCGTATGAGATCCTCGGCGTTTCACCGTCCGCTTCGGACGAGGAGATAAAAAACGCCTACCGCACACTTGCGAAAAAATATCATCCGGACAATTACGCGAACAGTCCGCTCGCCGACGTGGCGAGCGAAAAGATGAAAGAGATCAACGAGGCGTACGATCAGATCGTCCACGAACGGAAACGCAAGAAAGCGGGATACACGGACGAGGAAGCCGGGCGCGGGTATGCGGGCGGAAACGCCGGGTACTATTCCTCATCCTCCGAGTACATGGACGTGCGCAATCTGATCAACGCGAACCGTCTGGCCGACGCGGAGCAGATCCTGGACGGCGTGCCGCAGGAAAACCGCAGCGCGGAGTGGTATTTCCTGAAGGGAGTTCTCCTCTCGCGGCGCGGCTGGCTGGAGGAATCCTTTGCGGATCTTTCCCGCGCCTGCCAGATGGACCCCGCCAACCCCGAATACCGCGCGGCTCTGAACCGGATGAACAGCCAGCGCAGCGGCATGTACGGCGGATACAGCCCTTACACGGTGCAGACCGGCCGCTGCGACGGCTGCGATGTCTGTACGACGCTCTGCTTTGCGGATGCGTGCTGCAGCTGCCTGGGCGGCGGGTTCCGCCCCTGCTGACGCCGTTTCGGATGGGGGAATGAGCTGTGTACCGAAGCGTTCGGCTTGCGTTTTGTTCTCTGTCGGCGGCCGTCTCCGTCGTTCTGATGTTTCTGACAGGCGCGATTCCGATTGGCACCTACGCCATTCCGGCTCTTGCCGCGCTGCCCCAGCTTGCCGTCGTGATCGAATTCGGGACGGGCTGGTCGTGGCCGGTTTACGCCGCGGTTTCCCTCCTTTCCTTTTTTTTGGCGGGCGATAAGGAGGCGCTGCTGTGGTATGTTCTGTTCTTCGGCTGCTACCCCGCCGTGAAGTCGGCGCTGGAGCGGAAAAGCCGGAAGCCGGTTTCTGTTTTTCTGAAGCTCGTGTTTTTCAACGCTGCCGCCATAGCCGAGTTCTGCCTCGCCATGTGGCTCCTGAACGTACCGGAGAGCAGCTACTCGATTTTCGGCGTCTGCCTGCCGTGGCTTTTCCTGGTAGCCGGAAACATCGTGTTTGCCGTTTACGATTATGCGCTGTCGCTTTTAGCCGCGGCATATTTCCGCAAAGTTCATCCCAGAGTTGCAAAATGGCTGAAACCGCGCTAAAACGGAAAAATTCGGGGAAATCCTTGCAAATTTGAATATCGTGTGTTAGAATATTGAAGAGTGATGCGGTGTATAATTTCTTGCTGTGGAGGTAGAATATGTCTGTTGCTGAGATCATACTTGGCATTGTATTGATGATTTTCTCCATCGGAATCACAGTGATCGTCTTGATGCAGGAAGGCCATGAACAGAACGTCGGTGTGGTTACGGGCGGTGCCGATACGTTCCTGTCCAAAAATCAGGCGCGTTCCATCGATTCTTTCCTTGCTCGATGGACGAAATTTATTGCGATCGGTTTTTTCCTGCTGGTCATTTTCATCAATATGTATCTGTACTTCTTCCTCGGGTAAAAACAGGGGCGCTCCGCTGGAGAGGCGGAGCGTTTTTCATATCGCGTTATATCGCGTTTCAACGACAAGGAGATTTTATTTGAAAAACTTACAAAAAGAAACTCTGCCCGACCGGCAGAACGGAGCGATGCGGGAAAAGATCCTCCTCTGCCTGCGGAAAGCGGAGCACAGCCTTTCCATTCGGGAAATGAGACAAGCGCTGCGCCTGACTTCGGTCCAAAAGAAAAAGAATTTTTTCTGCGCTTTGGATGAGATGAAAGCGGCGGGGGAAATCGTTGCCTCGGGTAAAAACAGGTTTTGCGTTCCGGAAAAGGCGGAAATGGTGGAAGCCACCGTGGTGACTCTTTCCCGGTATTTTGCTTTCGTCCGCCCGGACAGCGGTTCAAATGATATTTTTATCCCGTTGGAAAAGCTGAACGGCGCCGTCGTGGGGGACAGAGTCACGCTCTGCAACCTGCAGGAGGGTGGAAAAGGCCCGAGCGCCGAAGTGAAGGCGGTCACGGAAAAAGGCCCGCGCGTCGTTACGGGAACGCTCCGCCAAGAAGAGGGGAAAACGGTTTTCCTGCCGGATTGCGCCATTCGATACGGGTTGGCAATTACGAAAAAGAGCGCCCCCCTTGCAAAAGAAGGCGACAAGGTGGAGGCCAGGCTGTGCAGGAACGCGCATACGGGCGAACTGGAAGCCGAGCTGCTGAAGGATTACGGAAGGGCCGGCAGCGCGAAGATCTGCGCGGACGCCATTCTCGACCGGTACGGCATTGCCTCGCGTTTTTCGAAGGAAGCGCTCGCGGAGGCGGAAGCTTCCTCGTCCCGCAAGATTTCCGAAGACGACCTCAAGGGACGGCTTGATCTGCGAAAGGCGCCGGTCTGCACGATCGACGACGCGGGCGCGAAGGATCTGGACGACGCGATCTCCGTGGGGCGAACGCGCGACGGCGGCTTCCGCCTCGGCGTGCATATCGCGGACGTTTCCAATTACCTTGCGCCGGACGGCGTTCTGGATCAGGAAGCCCGTTCGCGCGGCACCTCCGTCTATTTTGCGGACAGAGTGGTCCCGATGCTGCCGGAAGCGCTTTCCAACGGCGCCTGCTCGCTGAACGCAGGCGAGGACAAGCTGACTTTTTCCGCCCTGGTCGATCTGGACGGCGAGGGGAACATCCTATCCTACCGCTTTCGGAAGAGCGTGATCTGCTCGAAGGTCCGCGGCGTTTATGCCGAGGTGAACAGCCTGTTCGACGGAACGGCTGACCGCGACCTGTGCCGGAAGTATTTTCCCGTCATCCGTTCGCTCCATGCGGCGAGGGAACTTGCCGCTGTCTTGAAAAAGCAGTCGGAGCGCAGCGGGACGATCGACCTGGAAAGCACGGAACCGGAGTTCACGCTCGGCGCGGACGGCGTCTGCCGCGATGTGCGCCCCCGGAAGAGCGGCGAGGCGGAGCGGATGATCGAGTGCCTGATGATCACGGCGAACCGCGCTGCCGCGATGCTGGCCGAGTCCGAGGGGATTCCGTTCCTTTACCGCGTCCACGAGCAGCCGGACTCGGAGCGCGTGGAGACTCTGATCCATCTTGCGGACGCGGCGGGGATCGACGCCGGAGCGCTCCGCCGCCATGGGAAAAAGCCCGCTCCCGCCGATTTTTCCGCGCTTCTTGCGCAGGCGAAGGGGACTCCTGCGGAGAAAGTCATCTCCCACCAGGTGCTCCGCACCATGGCGAAAGCGCGCTACGACACGCAGGCGCTCGGCCACTTCGGTCTTGCCCTGAAAGATTACTGCCATTTTACCTCGCCGATCCGCAGGTATCCGGACACGGCCATCCACCGTATCCTTTCCGCGCTTCTTGCGACGAAAGACAAGGCTGCGCTCGACGCCAGGTTCACTTCCTTCGCCGCCGAAGCCGCACGATCGTCTTCCGAGGCGGAAATGCGCGCCATGGCTGCCGAGCGCGATGCGGAGGACTGCTATATGGCGGAGTATATGACGCAGCATATCGGCGAGACATACGACGGAGTAGTCAGCGGCGTCACCCAGCACGGTTTGTTCGTCGAGCTGGAGAACTCCGTGGAGGGCTTTGTCCCCATGGAGAGTTTCCCGGATGCCGACTACCGTTTCGACGGGGAGCTTTCGCAGGTTGACGCGAAGACGCACAAACGCATCACGATCGGTTGCCCGCTTCGGGTCCGGGCGGTAAGCGCCGATGTCGCTTCCGGCAGAATCGACTTTGTTTACGCGGGGCAGGAAAAATAATTCCTCAGAAACTGCATAAAAATGGAATAATTGCCCACCATACTGGCATAGATTAAACCGGAAGGCGGAATTGTCGGTATGGATACTGTCCTGAAGCTGATTCGCCGCGCGGACTGCGCCGCTGAAAAAACAACGGAACTCAACAGGGAAAAGCTGATCGCGGAAATCAAAAACATTTCCCGGCTGTTGGCTTACAACGACTGCTGGTTCCAGCGGGAAAGCGACGAGGATCTGATCGAAGCCTGCATTTATCAGCGCGGGGAACTCGAGGCCCGTTACCGTTACCTGCTCGGTCTTGCAAAGCAGCAGGGAATTAACCGGACCGCTTTCTAAGATAAAAGAAATGCGGGGGATCGTTTTGAAAAACTGGCTGCTGATTTTATGTATCTGCGGTGTGTTTCTGCTGCTTGTCGTCATCCAGTTGATCATGCGGTCCAAAAGGCCGGTTCGCGGCGCTCTGGGCGGCATCTTCGCGGGCTTTCTTACGCTGGCCGCCGTCAATCTGACGGGGATGTTCACCGGCGTAAGCCTCCCTGTCAGCCCGCTGACGCTGGGCGTTTCCGGTGTGGCCGGAATCCCGGGAGTCACTCTTCTCCTCCTGCTCAA
>DHAI01000002.1:38927-46680 GCA_002397355.1 Ruminococcaceae bacterium UBA4958
CTCCCTGTCAGCCCGCTGACGCTAGGCGTTTCCGGTGTGGCCGGAATCCCGGGAGTCACTCTTCTCCTCCTGCTCAACCTGATCTTCCGATGATTGGAATTCCAAATTTTTTCTCAGGCGGCCGGAAGCGTTTTTGCGCTTCCGGCTGTTTCGGTCTGCCCGCAGCCCGCGGCTTTTTCTCTCAAATGCCGGCCGGATGTTGAATCGGACAAAAAAATAATCTATAATAAAAGCGACCGTTTTGTAAAATCGAATCGTTTCAGGAGGGCAGAATGGAACAATCAGAGAAAAAAGCGCTCCGGATTGCGGCGTGCAAGATCCGCATGGGCGCCATTGAGAGCGTTTGGAACGCGAAGTCCGGCCATCCGGGCGGAGCGCTTTCCGCAGCGGACATTCTTGCGTATCTTTATTTTCATGAAATGAACGTTGACCCGAAAGATCCGAAAAACCCCGGACGCGACCGGTTCGTGCTTTCCAAGGGCCATAGTTGCCCGGGCCTTTACGCCGCGCTGGCGCTGAAGGGCTATTTTCCGTGGGACGAACTGAAAAAGCTCCGCCACATCGGCGCGATGCTGCAGGGCCATCCGGACATGAAGGGAACGCCGGGCATCGACATGAGCACCGGTTCGCTCGGCCAGGGCGTCTCCGCCGCCTGCGGCATGGCGCTTGCGGGCAAGATGGACGGGAAACCGTACCGAGTCTATACGATGCTCGGCGACGGGGAGATCGACGAAGGCCAGGTTTGGGAAGCCGCCATGTTTGCGGCGCACCACAAGCTGGACAACCTCTGTTTGATCCTGGACTGGAACGGCCTGCAGATCGACGGCACCGTCGAGGAGGTTGCCGGGCCCGGGCGCCTCGATGAAAAATTCGCGGCGTTCGGCTTCGACGTCCAGGTCATCGACGGCCACGATTTCGATGCGATCGAGCGCGCGTTCGGGCACGCGAAAACGGTCGGGGGCAAGCCGAGCGCGATCCTGGCGAAAACGGTCAAGGGAAAGGGCGTTTCCTATATGGAGAATGTGGTCGGCTGGCACGGCAAGGCGCCGAACGACGAACAGTACGGTGTCGCCATGAAGGAATTGCGCGCGGCGCTCGCCGCACTGGAGGCGGAATAAATGGCTGAGATGGTGAAAAAAGCGACGAGGGAAAGCTATGGCCTCGCGCTTGTGGAGCTGGGGGAGAAATACCCGAACCTCGTCGTTCTGGACGCCGACCTCGCGGAGGCGACGAAATCGATCTTCTTTAAGAAAAAGTACCCCGACCGCTTCATCGACTGCGGCATCGACGAGTGCAATATGATCGGCGTCGCCGCGGGCCTCGCGACCTGCGGGAAAATCCCGTTTGCGAACTCGTTCGCCATGTTTTCCGCGGGACGCGCGTTTGAGCAGGTCCGCAATTCGGTCGGCTACCCGCACCTGAACGTGAAAATCGGCGGCTCCCACGCGGGCATTTCCGTCGGCGAAGACGGCGCTACCCACCAGTGCCTGGAAGATCTTGCGCTGATGCGCACGATCCCCGGCATGGTCGTGCTCAATCCGGCCGATCACTATGAGATGCAGGCGGCGGTGCGGGCGGCCGCGGTCTATCGCGGCCCGGTTTATATCCGCCTGGGGCGCCTCGCCGTCGAGAGTTTCAACAATAACGACGACTACCGTTTCGAGATCGGCAAGGGCATCACGCTCCGCGACGGCAGGGACATCACCGTCATCGCGACGGGCCTGATGGTTTCCCGCGCGCTGGAAGCGGTGAAGTCCCTGGAAAAAGAGGGCGTGGACGCACGTCTTATCAATATCCATACGCTTAAGCCGATCGACCGGGAACTGATCGCGAAGGCGGCGCGGGAAACGGGCAGAATCGTCACCGTCGAGGAGCACAACGTCATCGGCGGGCTCGGCGACGCCGTATGCGGCGTCGTTTGCGAGGAATGCCCCGTGCCAGTGACGAAGATCGGAGTCAACGACGTGTTCGGTCATTCCGGGCCGGCGCTTGCGCTTCTCGACGAGTTCGGCCTCTGCGCTTCCCATATTGAAGAAGTCGTGAAGGGCGTCCTGAAAAAGTAGCATCAGTCTGGAAACGCCGCGGGGGTTGCCCTGCGGCGTTTTTCGCGGGGCGGGCGGCGGCGCGAAAAAAATTGACACGCAGCCGGAAAGCGGATAAAATGAAGCCGGAATGAATTGCCCCGCGCGGGAAATGCGCGCGGAGGATACGGGAGGGACCGGACTTGGCAAAATACGGCAGGGACGACATCCTGCGGATTGTAAAAGAGAATGACGTAAAGTTCATCCGCCTGCAATTTACCGACATCTTCGGCACGCTGAAAAATGTGACCATCACGCCCAGCCAGCTCCCCAAGGCGCTGGACAACGACTGTATGTTCGACGGTTCGTCCATTGAGGGCTTTGTGCGGATCGAGGAGTCCGACATGTACCTTCACCCGGATCTCGACACGTTCGTCGTTTTCCCCTGGGATACGAAGAACGGCCGCATCGCGCGCCTGATCTGCGACATCTATCTTCCGGGCGGGGAGCCGTTTACGGGCGATCCGCGCTATGTCCTGCGCAGGACCGTCGAGCGTGCTTCCAGCCTTGGATATACCTTCAACGTGGGGCCGGAGTGCGAGTTTTTCCTGTTCAACACCGATGAATTCGGCCACCCGACCACCGTGACGCACGACACGGCCGGTTATTTCGATTTCGGACCTTCCGACTTGGGGGAGAGCTGCCGGCGGGACATCTGCCTCGCCCTGGAAGAGATCGGATTTGAAATCGAGGCTTCCCACCATGAGGTTGCGTTCGCGCAGCACGAGATCGATTTCCGGTACAGCGAGGCCCTTTCGGCGGCGGATAACTTTCTTACCTTTAAGATGATCGTGAAGAAATGCGCGGAGGCGAACGGACTCTGCGCCACCTTCATGCCGAAACCGATCACGAACCGCGCTGGCTCCGGCATGCACACGAACATGTCGCTTTTTCGCGGGGGAGAAAACGCTTTTTACGACTCTACCCGCGCGTCCAGCCTGAGCCGCACGGGCCTGAACTTCATTGCCGGCGTGATGAAGCACATCAAGGGAATCTGTGCCGTGGCGAACCCGCTGGTCAACTCTTACAAGCGCTTAGTGCCGGGCTACGAGGCGCCGTGCTGCATCGTCTGGACGCTGAGCAACCGCAGCGCGCTGATCCGCATCCCGGCGGCGCGCGGAGCCGGAACACGCGTCGAGCTCCGCAGCCCGGACCCGGCGGGAAACCCGTATCTGCTGTTTGCCCTGCTGCTTTCCGCCGGGCTGGAGGGGATCGAGCGCGACCTCCGCCCGATCCCTCCGGCCTCGTCGAACGTTTATGATTCCAGCCCGGAGGAACGCAGCGCGCGCGGGATTGAAAACCTTCCCGCGGACCTGGGCGAAGCGGTTTCCGCGATGAAAGCGGATCCGATGATCCGCGAGACGCTCGGAGACCATATTTTCGGCAAATATACCGAGGCGAAGGAACGGGAATGGCGTGAATACGCCAACACCGTGACGGAGTGGGAGCTTTCCCACTATCTTGACCGGTTTTGAGGCTCGATTCCGGTATGCGATGGGGTTGAAGGCATGAGCAGCGTCGTCGTGGCGAATTCAAACCCGGTCTACGCGAAAAAAATCGCGGCCGTGCTGCGCACAGGTGGCTTCTACGTCGGCGGGGTATGCGAAAGCGGCGCGCAGCTGATGGACTTTGCAAACAGGCATTACCTGGGCGGCGTCGTCGTCACCAGCGTCAAGCTGAAGGATATGTCGGCCGTGAATCTCCCGCGCGTGATCCGCAGGGGCTACGACTTCCTTTTCGTCATCGATCCGCGCTTTTCCGGGGGAGAGCCGGAGGGCTGCATCAGCCTGCGGATGCCTCTCAACCGCATGGAGCTTGTCGCCACGGTCGGCATGTTCCTGAATCTTGCGGCTGCGCCGGTCTCCGCACCGAGGTCGGAGGAGGACGGCGAAAAGGGGGAGCAGGCGATCCGGCGGGCGAAAAGCCTGCTTATGACGCGGAACCATCTGACCGAGGCGCAGGCCCACCGGTTTATCCAGAAAAAGAGTATGGATGCGGGCCGGAAAATGGCGGAGACGGCTTTCATCATATTGAACGGATAAGGAGACAGATCCCATGAAATTTACAAAGATGCAGGGAATCGGCAACGATTATATCTATGTCAACTGCTTTGAGGAGAAAGTTCCGAACCCCGCCGCGCTTTCCGTCCGGCTGAGCGACCGGCATTTCGGAATCGGTTCCGACGGGCTGATCCTGATCTGCCCGTCGGAAAAGGCGGACTGCCGGATGGATATGTACAACGCCGACGGCTCGCGCGGGAAAATGTGCGGAAACGGCATTCGCTGCGTGGGGCGGTATGTTTACGAGCGGGGAATCGTGCGGAAAGACGTGCTGACGGTGGAAACGCTGAGCGGGATCAAGACGCTTTTCCTCACCGTGAAGGACGGTAAAGTCGCCGAGGTCGAAGGAAATATGGGAAAGCCGATTCTGACGCCGGAGAAGATACCCGCGCGCTTTGCGGGGGAAAAGGCGGTGGACGTGCCGCTTTCCGTGGGCGGCAGGGAATACCGCGTTACCTGCGTTTCCATGGGAAATCCGCACTGCGTCGTCTTTGTGGACGACACGGAGCGTTTTCCCGTCGCCCAGGTCGGCCCGGGGTTTGAAAAGGACCCGGTGTTCCCGGAGGGCGTCAACACGGAGTTTGTCCAGGTCATGGGCCGGAAGGAAGTAAGGATGCGGGTGTGGGAGCGCGGCTCCGGCGAGACGCTCGCCTGCGGCACCGGCGCCTGCGCCTCCGCCGTCGCCTGCGTCCTGAACGGGAAAACGGACCGCAGCGTGCTGCTGCACCTGCGCGGCGGCGACCTGAAAATTCGCTGGGACGAGGATTCCGGCGACGTGCTGATGAAAGGGCCCGCTGAATTTTCCTTTGACGGAACCGTCGACCTCTGATATAATATTTCTTGGCATCCCCTCGTAAGCGCTTATTTTTGAATTTTCCAGGAAAGGAATGTTCATTTTTGCTGAAAATCAATCGGAACTTCGCTTCGCTGCCGGAAAATTATCTTTTCGTCGAGATCGACAGGCGCGTCGAAAAGTTTTTGCAGAGCTGCCCGGGGGCCGAAATCCTGCGCCTTGGCATCGGGGACGTTACCCGGCCGCTGCCGAAGGTCGTTTCCGAGGCCGCCTCGAAAGCTTCCCTTGAGATGGGGGAGGCCGCCACATTCCGCGGATACGGCCCCGAAGCGGGGTATCCGTTCCTGCGCGAGGCGATCAGCCGGCACGATTTCCGAAACCGCGGCATCGACGTTTCTCCCGACGAGATTTTCGTGAGCGACGGCGCGAAAAGCGACACCGGCAGCATCGGAGATATTTTCAGCCTCGACAACGTCGTGGCCGTCTGCGATCCGGTTTACCCCGTCTATGTGGATACGAACGTCATGGCGGGCCGCGCCGGGGAACTGCGCGCGGGGAAGGGTTTCAGCCGGATCGTTTACCTGCCCTGCCGGAAGGAGAACGGGTTCCTGCCGCCGCTTCCGGAAAGCCGGGCGGACATGATCTACCTCTGTTTTCCGAACAACCCCACCGGTGTAGGCATCGGTCGGACCGAGCTGAAAAAATGGGTGGATTATGCGCTGGAGAACGATTCCGTCCTTCTCTACGACGCAGCCTACGAAGCGTTCATCACAAGCCCGGATATGCCGCACAGTGTTTTTGAAATCGAAGGCGCGAAAAAATGCGCGATCGAGTTCCGCAGCTTTTCCAAGACGGCGGGGTTCACCGGAATGCGGTGCGCTTTCACCGTCGTCCCGAAAGAGCTGGTGCGGGAGGGCGTTTCCCTGAACCGCCTCTGGGCGAGGCGCCAGGCGACGAAGATGAACGGCGTGTCCTATCCTGTCCAGCGCGCCGCCGAGGCCGTTTATACCGCGGAAGGGCAGCGCGGCGTCCGCGCCAACATCGACTATTACCACAATAACGCGCGCATCATCCGCGAGGGCCTTTCCAAGGCGGGATTCGAAGTTTTCGGCGGCTTCGATTCGCCGTATGTTTGGCTCAAGGTGCCGGACGGTATGACCTCGTGGGAATTCTTCGACTTCCTCCTCGCAAAGGCCGGCGTGGTGGGAACGCCCGGCTCCGGCTTCGGCGCCTGCGGAGAGGGTTACTTCCGGCTCACTTCCTTCAATACGGAGGAGAACACCCGCAGGGCGGTGCGGCGCATCGTGGAAGCGTCGTCTCCGAGCGGCGCGGGCGGGCAGTCGAGGTGAAAGGCATCCTTCGGCGGCAGGCCGTCGCTTCCGGCGACGAAAACCGCGGAGGGACTCGCTTTTCCAGGCATTTCGCCCCGGCGGCCGAAAGAAAATTGCGGAAAATGATGAATCGAGGGACTCGTTTTGGAAAAGAAAGAACAGCTCTATGAAGGAAAAGCCAAGAAGGTTTTTGCAACGAATGATCCGGATGCCTGCATCGTGGATTACAAGGACGACGCGACCGCGTTCAACGGCCTGAAAAAGGGCACCATCGCCGGCAAGGGCGTCATCAACAACAAGATGTCCAACTACCTGTTCCGGCTGCTGGAGAAACACGGAATCCCCACGCACTTTGTCCGGCAGCTCAGCGACCGGGAGACGCTCNNNGCACCATCGCCGGCAAGGGCGTCGTGAACAACAAGATGTCCAATTACCTGTTCCGGCTGCTGGAAAGCAAGGGCATTCCGACGCATTTGATCAAACAGCTCAGCGACCGCGAAACGCTTGTGAAAAAAGTGGAGATTGTTCCGCTGGAGGTCATTGTGCGCAACAAGGCCGCCGGAAGCCTTGCGAAGCGCCTCGGCATGCCGGAGGGCTCGTCCCTCCGCTGCCCCGTGCTGGAGTTTTGCTATAAGAGCGACGCGCTCGGCGACCCGATGGTGAACGAGACGCATATCCTCGCCGCCGGCTTTGCGACGAAGGAGGAAATCGACGAGATCAGCGCGATGGCGATGAAGATCAACCGGATCCTGTGCGAGTTTTTCCTCTCCGTCAATATTGAGCTGATTGATTTCAAGCTCGAGTTCGGCCGCTACCACGGCAAGATCATTCTGGCCGACGAAATATCCCCCGATACCTGCCGCTTCTGGGATGTGCACACGCACGAAAAGCTGGACAAGGACCGTTTCCGCAGGGACCTCGGCGGCGTGGAGGAAGCTTATCGGGAAGTCATGAAAAGGATAGGGCTGTGATGTCAAATCCCCAGAGCACTCGGTTTTCCACGGAGATCGCCGACGAACACCCCGGCGAGGAATGCGGCGTCTTCGGCATCTTCTCCGACGGGACGGTGAACGCCGCCTACGCCACTTACAACGGCCTGCTCTCCCTGCAGCACAGGGGGCAGGAAAGCTGCGGCATCGCGGTGAACGACCGCGGCGTGATCTCCTATTCGAAAGCGATGGGCCTTGTGACGGAATCGTTCAGCCACCACATGCTGGACGACCTGAAAGGCCGCATCGCCGTGGGCCATGTGCGTTATTCCACGGCGGGGGCCAGCGTCCGCGAGAACGCCCAGCCGCTCGTGATGCGCTACATCAAGGGGACGCTCGCCATCGCGCACAACGGCAACCTGACGAATGCCTACGAGCTGCGCCAGCTTCTCGCAAAGCAGGGCTGCATCTTCCAGACGACGATCGACACCGAGGTGGTGGCGTATATGATCGCGCGCGAGCGCGTGAACGCGCCGTCCATCGAAGAATCGGTGCGGCG
>DHAI01000002.1:46905-50741 GCA_002397355.1 Ruminococcaceae bacterium UBA4958
GGGAAAGTAAACGGTTCCTATGTGTTCGCCTCCGAGACCTGCGCGCTGGACGCGTGCGGCGCGGATTTCATCCGCGACGTGCGCCCCGGCGAGATCGTCGTCGCCGACGGGAAAGGCCTGCGCAGCATCTACGAGCCGGCCAGCGTGAAAAAATCCCTCTGTATTTTCGAGTATATCTATTTTGCGCGGACGGACAGCGTTGTGGACGGCATCAGCGTCTACGACGCGCGCCGGGCGGCGGGCCGCCTGCTTGCGCGCCAGAAGCCGGTGGACGCCGACATCGTGATCGGCGTGCCGGAATCCGGCATCGACGCGGCCATCGGCTACAGCGAAGAGTCCGGCATCCCGTACCAAAAGGGAATCGTCAAGAATTCCTATATCGGCCGCACCTTCATCAAGCCGAACCAATCGGAGCGGGAACAGAGCGTCCGCATCAAGCTTAACGCCATCGCCTCCTGCGTGCGCGGAAAACGCGTCGTGATGCTGGATGATTCCATTGTGCGCGGCACCACCTGCGCGCGGATCGTCTCCATGCTCCGGGAGAGCGGCGCGGCGGAGGTCCATCTGCGCATCGCGTCGCCGCCGTTCCTGTGGCCCTGCTATTACGGAACCGACATTCCTTCCAAGGAGGATCTGGCCGCCTGCAGGCATTCCGTTGAGGAGATCGGCAGGATGAGCCATGCGGACAGCATCGATTATCTCCGGCTGGAAAATCTGCCCGGGATGCTCGGCGGGCGGCACGACGGATTCTGCGACGCCTGTTTTTCCGGGCGCTATCCGGCCGAGATACCGGATTATCTGGTTGCCCGGAAAAATTACGACTACTGCAGCCCCATCAAGCGCTTATAAGCGGACTGGAGGTCCCCGAGTTTGAAAAATTCCTACGAGTCCCCGCTTTCTTCCCGCTATGCGGATGCGGAGATGAAATATCTTTTTTCCCCGGATAAAAAATTCCGTACCTGGCGCAGGCTCTGGATCGCCCTGGCCGAAGCCGAAAAGGAGCTCGGCCTGCCCATCACGCAGGAGCAGATCGACGAGATGACCGCCCACAGGGACGACATCAATTACGACGTTGCCGAAGCCCGTGAAAAAGTCGTGCGGCACGACGTGATGTCCCATGTCTATGCCTACGGTGTTCAGTGCCCGAAGGCCGAGCCGATCATCCATCTCGGAGCGACTTCCTGCTATGTGGGGGACAACACGGACCTGATCGTGATGAACGAGGCGCTGCGGCTGGTCCGCGGCAAGCTGATCGGCGTGGTCCGGATCCTTTCGGAATTTGCCGCCCGGTACAAAGGACTGCCCACCCTCGCGTTCACGCATTTTCAGCCGGCGCAGCCCACTACGGTGGGGAAGCGCGCGACGCTCTGGATCCAGGATCTTTTGCTGGACCTGGAGGACGTGGAATATCTGCTTTCCGGCGCAAAGCTGCTCGGCTCCAAGGGAACGACCGGGACGCAGGCGAGCTTCCTGGAGCTTTTCGACGGCGACGAGGAAAAGGTGCGCCGCCTGGATGAGATCATCGCCCGGAAGATGGGCTTTCACGCCTGCTTTGCCGTCTCCGGCCAAACTTACACCCGCAAGGCGGACAGCCGCGTCCTCGCAGTTTTGAGCGGGATCGCGCAGAGCGCCGCGAAGTTCTCCAACGACATCCGGCTGCTTCAGCATCTGAAGGAGGTGGAGGAGCCGTTTGAGAAAAATCAGATCGGTTCCTCCGCGATGGCCTACAAGCGCAACCCGATGCGCAGCGAGCGCATCGCTTCGCTCGCCCGGTACGTGATTGTCGACAGCCTGAATCCGTGCGTGACCGCCGCCACGCAGTGGTTCGAGCGGACGCTGGACGACTCCGCCAACAAGCGGATCAGCGTGCCGGAGGCGTTTCTTGCCGTCGACGGCATTTTGAATCTCTATGCCAACGTTGCCGACGGCCTCGTCGTTTACCCGAAAGTGATCGAAAAACATCTGGAGAGCGAACTGCCCTTTCTGGCGACGGAGAATATCATGATGGACGCCGTGAAGCGCGGCGGGGACCGACAGCAGCTCCACGAGCGTATCCGGGAGCATTCCATGGCCGCCTCGCGCATCGTGAAGGAAGAGGGCGGAAAAAACGACCTTCTGGAGCGCATTGCCGGCGACCCGGTCTTCGGCGTGACGCTGCCGGAGCTGAACCGCCTCGTCAGCCCGGAAAAGTACGTCGGCTGCGCGCCGCGTCAGACGGAGCGGTTCCTTTCCGACGTCGTGGACCCCGTCCTGGAAAAATACCCGGACGAGGGAAGGCGGAAGCCGGAGATTTCGGTCTGAACCCCGCGTTTGTATTTTTTCGGGATTTATGGTATGATCGTAACGTTGTGAGTCCCGGCCGCCGAAGGTTGCCGCGCGGCGGCCGGAAAGTGTTGAGCGGTGTTTTGGAGTGATTTGCGAATGGTAACAGCGATTGTCGGCGCCGACTGGGGCGATGAGGGAAAAGGGAAAATCACGGATGTGGAAGCAGCGAAGTCCGACGTTGTCGTCCGTTTTCAGGGCGGCTATAACGCGGGCCACACCATCATCAACAACTATGGAAAGTTTGCGCTTCACCAGCTCCCTTCGGGCGTGTTTTACAGCCATATCACCAATGTGATCGGAAACGGGGTTGCGCTCAACCCCGAGAAATTTCTTGCGGAACTGAAGAGCCTGACGGACCGCGGCGTCCCAAAGCCGAAAATCATGATTTCAAACCGGGCGCAGGTACTGATGCCCTACCATGTGCTTCTGGATACCTATGAGGAAGCCCGTTTGTCCTCGCGTTCCTACGGCTCCACCAAATCCGGCATCGCCCCGTTTTACTCCGACAAATTCGCGAAGATCGGCTTTCAGATCAGCGAGCTTTTCGGAGACGAGGCTTACCTGCGCGAAAAGATCGACCATGTGGCGACGCTGAAAAACGTGCTGTTCGAGCATCTATACCATCAGCCGAAGCTGGATCCCAACGAGCTTTACGAACGCCTGGTAAAGTACAGGGAGGCGCTTGCGCCCTATGTGGGAAACACCTTCGAGTTTCTCAGGCAGGCGGTTCACGACGGGAAAAATATCCTTTTGGAAGGCCAGCTCGGCGCGCTGAAGGACCCTGATTTCGGTATTTATCCGATGGTCACTTCCTCCAACACGACCGCGGCTTACGGGGCCGTGAGCACCGGAATCCCGCCGTACGAGATCAAGAACATCATCGCCGTCGTCAAGGCTTACTCCAGCGCTGTCGGCGCCGGGGAATTCGTCAGCGAGATTTTCGGCGAGGAAGCCGACCAGCTGCGCCACAAGGGGGGCGACGGCGGGGAATTCGGCGCGACCACGGGCCGCCCGCGCCGCGTGGGATGGCTCGACCTGGTTGCCTCGCGCTACGGCGTCCGCGTGCAGGGCGCGACGGCCGTTGCGTTTACAGTTCTCGACGCGCTCGGCTACCTGGACGAGATCCCGGTCTGCGTCGCCTATGAACTGGACGGAAAACGCATCGATTCCTTCCCTCCAACCGTAGACCTGCGCCGCTGCAAACCGGTTTATGAGAAGCTGCCCGGCTGGAAATGCGACATCCGCGGCATCCGCAGATTCGAGGATCTTCCGGAGAACGCGCGCCGTTATGTCGCGTTTGCGGAAAAAGGGATCGGTGTGCCGATTAAAATCGTCTCCAACGGGCCGTCTCGCGAGGACATCATCTATCGCTGATCCGCTTTTGCAGAAAACAGCGCCGGCCGGGAGCCGGCGCTCCTGTTTTACAAAATAGAAATGAGGTGCATGATAGACATATGTGTGGGATTGTTGGATACGTTGGGGGCGATCAGGCCGCTCCGATTCTGCTGCAC
>DHAI01000024.1:0-122 GCA_002397355.1 Ruminococcaceae bacterium UBA4958
ATCCCGATGATGCCGAAGATGTCTTCGTTCGTCTTTCGCTTCGACAGCGTGGAGGAAACGCCGAGGCCAAGGGACAGGATGAAGGGAACCGAAACATCTCCGGTGGTCGCGCCGCTGCCGTC
>DHAI01000024.1:483-707 GCA_002397355.1 Ruminococcaceae bacterium UBA4958
AGGCCGAAAAAAACAACCCAGACTATTTTTTTCATCTTTCCCAGCGACTCCCCCACCAGCCTGCCGATCGGCAGAATGCTGGAATCGAGGCCCACAAGGAAAATCGCCTGGCCGAGCACGACGCATCCATAACCGACGCCCAGCTTGACATAGGAAAACGCGTCTTCCATCGGCGCAATAAAAACGCAGACGATGATGATAACCGCGGCAAGGGGAATGGACGA
>DHAI01000024.1:927-1101 GCA_002397355.1 Ruminococcaceae bacterium UBA4958
CGGCCGGGCAAAAAAGCGGCAGCCCGCCTCCAGACATTTCCGGAGCTTTCGCGTGTGGAAAGCGCGTGCTCTTTCCGCCGCCCCGCAGTTTGCCTATTAAAAAATATTCCGCCGATTCTCTCAGCGGAAAACGCACTGTGGAAAACTATCCTATAAAATCATATCATAGATTCC
>DHAI01000024.1:1322-3241 GCA_002397355.1 Ruminococcaceae bacterium UBA4958
CGAATCAAGAAGGAACCCGCCCGGGCTCACGATTTAGCTGATTTCCGGTTGTCAACAACAAGATGTTGAAAACGCGGTTGAAAGTGTTGAAAGTACGTGAATTACAACCGTCTGTAGAAATGTTGTTGATATGTTGAAAACCGTGCCGCTCTCCCCTCTCTATCATCTGCGCCATTTGCGCGATTTAGATGCAGATAAGCACGCAAGCACCGAAAGTGAAAACAATAAAAGCCCCGATACGCAAATTGCGTGTCGAGGCTCTCGACTGGTGCGGGTAAAGAGACTCGAACTCTTATGCCTTGCGGCACAGGAACCTAAATCCTGCGCGTCTGCCAATTTCGCCATACCCGCGTGTGCCGAAGGCGCAAACTCTCCCCCAGCGGTTTCCCATGGTTATTATTATACCGGAAAATCAACGCGCCTGCAAGCCCCGGGCCTACAGCTTCAGTGCGCGCCCTCGCCGGGCACGCGCTGGAAAAATGTACGGTAGAAAAACGGTAAAAATTGCTTTACCAACGTTATGTTTTGAGGTATAATACCTAATATGTTACGTTACGCCGGATTGAGAGGGATAGGCATGAGGGAAGACAAAACCACAATGTCCGATATCGCAAAGGCGCTGAATATCTCGACGATTTCCGTCAGCCGGGCGCTTTCGGGGCACGACGGCGTCAGCGGCGAGCTGCGGAACCGCATCCTGCAAAAAGCCAGCGAACTGCGCTATTTCAGACCGAAAGCGGAGAAAGCCGCGCGGGTGCTGGTGCTGCATCGGAAGCCGTACGTCCAGGACAACAGCAACTACAGCATCATGATCCAAGACATGGAGCAGGCGCTGCAGGAGGCCGGATGCGAATACGACCTCGAATTCGTGGACAAAGGCCTGCAGGGGGAGCAGCAGGACATGCCGCGGAAAATCGCGCGGGGCACCGCTTACGACGGCGTCGTATGGGTCGGCCGCTTCGACGCCGGCTACCGAAAACGCGTGATGAAGGGGAACCGGAACTGTGTGCTTTACGCCGGCTATGTCCCGTCGGCCGACTGCGACAGCGTCTGGTACAACTTCAACAACGCCGGCTACCAGCTCTGTGAATTTCTGATCCGGCAAGGGCACCGGAAAATCGGATATCTGGGCTGCGCCGACGGGTATGTCAGCCGAGAGAAGACGCTCGGCATCGCCGCGGCGCTGGAGGACCACGGCCTTGCGGCGGACCGCGGGCTTTTTGTCTGCGGAAACGGGGACGCGGAGCAAAGGATTCTGGAGCTGGTCCGAAGCGGCCAAGGTCCCACGGCCGTTATCTGCCAGGGGGACTACACGGCCGCCAAACTGATCCAGTTCCTGTTTGAAAAGGGTGTCCGCGTGCCGGGCGACCTTTCCGTCGTGGGCGGCGGGAACACCGAGATGTCGTCGCTCTGCATCCCGGCGCTGACTACGATGGAGATGCATATCGGCTACGCCTGCAGGGCGGCGGCCGACCTGCTCCGCAAACGGCTCGCGGAGCCGGAGAAGCCGGCGGAAAGCATACTCGTCGGCGGCACGCTCGTCGAGCGGGACTCGGTGCGCCCGCTTTTGTGAAATTTCCGCGCGTGAAGCGGAAGAGCGGAGAGGGGATGCCCATGGCAAAAAATTACGTTCTGCGATTTCTTCGAAACCACCGGTTTTCCTACATAGCCGGTATCTTTTTTATGTTGCTTTCCTCGTACGTCCAGACGCTTTTCCCCAAGGTGCTCGGCAACACGGTCGATATCCTGAAGGAGAAGGGGTTTCTGCCGCGCGCGGTTTACCGGAACCTTGTCCTGATCCTGCTCATCGCCGCCGGCACGTTCGCGTTTACCTACCTTTGGCGGAATCTGGTCATCGGCAACGCGCGGAAGCTCGAATGCGGCCTAAGGGAAAAGCTGTTCGACCATTTCCAGCGGCT
>DHAI01000024.1:3443-11909 GCA_002397355.1 Ruminococcaceae bacterium UBA4958
CGGGCCCGCGATGTCAATGGCCATCAACGGCGTCGCCGTCTGCGCGATTTCGGTTTATTCGATGGCCAACGCCGTCAGCTGGCGCCTGACGCTGCTGTCGCTGCTCCCCATTCCCGTCATCGTGGCCGTGATGTACCAGATCGGAAAGATGGTCCGCAGGCGGTTCGGAAAGGTGCAGGAGAACTTTGCCGCTATTTCGGACCGCGTCAACGAGAACATCAACGGCATCCGGGTCATCAAGGCGTATGTGCAGGAGGACGGAGAGGTCGAAAGGTTTGAAAAGCTGAACGACCGGATGGTGGAGAGCAACCTTAGCATGGTCAGGGTATCGGCGTCCCTTTCGCCGCTGATCGAGCTGTGCTTTACCGTCAGCTTCGTGTTGAACCTGATCTGGGGCGGCGGCATGGTGCTGAACGGCACGATTTCGCTGGGGGATTTCGTCGCGTTCAACGGCTACCTCTCGATGATCCTGGGGCCCGTGCTCTCCATCGGCCGCGTCATCAATATCCTGCAGCGGGGTATGGCCTCGCTCACGCGGCTCAACGAAATCCTTGACGTGGAGCCTAAAATCCGCGACAGCGGCACGGTGGATGAATTTCCGGCGGAAGGCTCGGTGGAAATCCGGGATCTTTCGTTTGCCTACCCGGGCTCGGACCGGCAGGCGCTCAGCGATGTCAGCCTGCTGCTCCCCGCCGGCCGCACGCTGGGCATCATCGGCAAGACGGGCTCCGGCAAGAGCACGCTGGTAAACCTGCTGCTGCGGATGTACAACGTCGGGGACGGCCGTATTTTCATCGGCGGGACGGACCTCAACGCGTTCCGGCTGGAAACGCTGCGGAACGGCTTCGGCTTCGTCCCGCAGGATAATTTCCTGTTCCGCGCTACGGTGGCCGACAACATCCGCTTTTTCAAAGAGGGCTACTCCGGGGAGGAAATCCGCCGGGCGGCCCGGGACAGCTGCATCGAGCAGGATATCCTCGCGCTGCCGAAAGGTTTTGAAACGGTTCTGGGCGAACGCGGCGTCAACCTTTCCGGCGGGCAGAAGCAGCGGATCTCCATTGCGCGGGCGCTGGTGAGAAACCCCGAAATCCTGGTGCTCGACGACGCGCTTTCCGCGGTGGACACCGTCACCGAGGCGCGGATCCTGAAGAATCTGCGGCGCGTGCGGGCCCATAAAACCACCGTCATCATTGCGGGCCGGATTTCGGCCGTCCGGAACGCCGACCAGATCCTGGTGCTCGACGGGGGCCGCATCCGCGAACGGGGAACACACGGGCAGTTGCTTGAAAAAGGAGGGCTTTACCGTGCCATCTACGAAGACCAGTTCCATCCCGAAAGCCGGGGAGCGGAAAACGGCCGTCTCCCATAAACGCCACACGTTTCTGAGGCTGATGGCGCTCAACCGGCCGCAGATGCCCCGCATCGCGCTGGCCGCCGTCTGCGTGCTGCTGGTGAACGGGGCGATGCTGGCTAAGCCGTATATCCTGAAAACCGTCATTGACGACTTTCTTGTGCGCCGCGTGCCACAGCGGGGGTTTTACTCGCTGCCGGCGATGGGGATCCTTTATTTTGTCATGGTGGCGCTCAGCGGCTTTTTCAGCATCGCGCAGGCCAATCTAATCAACAGGGCCGGTCAGGAAATCATCCGGAATCTGCGCGGCCGGGTCTTCAAGACCATCCAGCTGCTGCCGCTGCGCTACCTGGACAAGACCTCTTCCGGCAGCCTGATTACCCGGGCCACCAACGACGTGGAGGCGGTAAGCGAGCTTTACACGGACGTTCTGCTCAGCCTGTTTCAGGACGTATTCCTGATCCTGGGCATTGTCGGGGCGATGCTGGCCATGGACGTGCGGCTGACTCTCGTGTCGTTCTGCGTTCTGCCCGCCATGTTCATGGTCATCTTCCTGCTCCGCAAGAAGGTTAAGGAAAATTTCCGCAGGATGAAGTCCCTCATCGGCCATATCAACGGCTTCATGGCGGAAACGCTTTCGGGCATCCGGCTGATCCAGATCTTCCACGGGGAAAAGGAACGGAAAAAGAATTTTACGAAGCTCAACGACGAGTATTACCAAGTGACTTCGTTCCAGGTCTGGATGAACAGCTTCCTCAAGCCGGCGTCGCTCGTTTTCGAAAACCTGACGGTTGCGGTCCTGATCTGGTACGGGATGGGCGAAATTGCCGGCCAGACGCTGCAGATCGGGGTGCTGTACGCGTTTACGACCTATGTCAAGCAGTTTTTCGACCCTATTTCCAATCTGGCCGACAGCTACACCAGCATCCAGTCCGCGTTTGTTTCCGCCGACCGTATCTTCGAGCTGCTCGACCAGCGGGAAACGCTGGAGCATCTGGACGAGGGCGTCCATGTGGACCGCCTCCGCGGCGACATCGAGTTCCGCCACGTCTGGTTCGCATACAATAACCGGGACTGGGTTCTCAAGGACGTCAGCTTCACCGTCTCCGCGGGCCAGACCGCGGCTTTTGTCGGCGAAACCGGCGCGGGCAAAACGACGATCATCAGCCTTGTAAGCGGGTTTTACAAGGTTCAGAAAGGGAAGATCCTCATCGACGGCATCGACATCGACAGCATCCGGAAACGGGACCTGCGGCGCAACATCGCCGTCGTCCTGCAGGACGTCTTCCTTTTTTCCGGAACGGTGGAACAGAATATTTCGCTGGACGACACGCTGCCCGCCCCCGCCGTCGAACAGGCGCTTGACGTCGCCTGCGCCCGGGACTTCGTGGACAGCCTGCCGGGGCGCCGCCGCGCGCCCGTGACGGAGCGGGGCAGCACCCTGTCGGCGGGGCAGCGCCAGCTGCTTTCGTTCGCGCGGGCCGTCGCGCACAGCCCTTCCGTCATCGTGCTGGACGAGGCGACCGCCAATATCGATTCGCAGACCGAAATGCTGATTCAGCGGGCGATTGCGAATGTCTCGAAAGGCAGAACGACGCTGATGATCGCGCACCGGCTTTCCACAATCCGGAACGCCGACAAAATCTTCGTGCTGCGGCACGGCCGGATTGTGGAAACCGGCAGCCACGCCGAGCTGATGCAGCAAAATGGGATCTATCGCAGCATGGTGCTGGAGGGAATCCGGGAAAAAAGCCGTGCCAGGGTATAGCGCAAATCCCCGGCGCGCTTCGGGACGGCGGCTCCGCGCGCCCCGAAAGCCCCGGGCTCACGGCTTCAACGCGCCCTCCTCCAGCATGGACTGCGCGGCGAGCATCGCCCCGAGGCGCCCGCTCGGGTAGTTGAGAGCGCCCTGCATCCACGCGGCGTACGGCTCGCGCAGCGGGGCGTCGGCCGAAAGCTCGATGGAGGCGCCGAGCGTAAACGCGCCCGCCGCCATGATGACCTTGCAGCCGTAGCCCGGCATGTCCCACGGCTCCGGCGTCACGAACGAATCGACCGGCGCGCCGCGCTGCACGCCGCGGCAAAACGCGACGAGCGAGGCTTCGTCTCCAAGCTCCACCGTCTGGATGATGTCGGCGCGCGGTTCGTCGAAGCGCGGCGAGACCCGATAGCCGAACTGCCGGAACAGCGCCGCCGTGAACACGGCTGTTTTCAGCGCCTCGCCCGTCACGACGGGAGCGCGGAACGCTCCCATGAAAAGCTCCCGGTTGTTGCCGAGCGTCGCGCCGACCTCCCGGCCCACGCCGGGCGCCGTCAGGCGGTAGGCGCAGCTCTCCACCAGGTCTTTCCGCCCGGCGATATACCCGCCCGTGGGCGCGATGCCGCCGCCCGGGTTTTTGATGAGCGAGCCCGCCATCAGGTCCGCCCCGTGCGAAACCGGCTCGTCGCGCTGGACGAATTCGCCGTAGCAGTTGTCCACCATCACGATGCAGTCCGGCGCTTTGCGCTTCGCGATCTCCGCGATCCTGCCGATCTCCTCCACGGAAAGCGACGGGCGCAGGCTGTACCCGCGCGAGCGCTGGATATACACCATGCGGACCCGCGGGCCGACGCGCCGCCCGATCTCCGCGTAGTCCGGCCGCCCCTCCGGAGTGAGCTCCAACTGTTCGTAGCGGATGCCGAATTCCTTCAGCGAGCCGTTGCCGTCGCCCGCGAGGCCGATCACCGGCCGGAGCGTGTCGTACGGGATGCCCGTGACGCTGAGCATGGTGTCGCCGGGGCGGAGGACGCCGAACAGCGCCACCGTCAGCGCGTGCGTGCCGCTGACGAAATTGTGCCGCACGAGCGCGTCCTCCGCGCCGAACGCATCAGCGAAAACGCGGTCGAGCGTCTCGCGGCCCCGGTCGCCGTAGCCGTAGCCCGTGGAAGCCGCGAAGTGGCTTTCGCTCACGCGGTTTTTCACGAACGCGGCCAGCATCTTCTGCTCGTTCCAGTCGGCCGTCGCCCCGATTTCCCGGAACTGCGGCTCCGCCAGCGCTTCGGCCCGCTCCGCGGCCTTTTCGATTCTCGGATCGATTTTAAAATATGGATACAAAAACGATTCCCCTGTTCTTTATGATTTTTCCGCGTCCGTGCGCGCGACGCGCCCTCACGTTCCTTTCGAAAAGCGAAGGAGCCTATGTTCCGACTGCAATCTCGGCCCAGCCGCCGCAGCGGCGGAAACCGAGCGACCGGTAAAACTCCTGGTTTTCACCTTCCGCGCGGAAAACGAAAATCTTTCTCCCGTCCAGCCTCCGCGCGAGAGCGGCGACGGACGCGCCGCCGTACCCGCGGCGGCGGAAGCCCGGCGCGCACGCCACGGCGGAAACGACGGCCGCTTCCGCCGTGACGGCGGAGCACACCGCGCAGGCGGCGAGGATCTTTCCGGCGGAAACGCCGTAGGAAAGCGCCACGCCGTGCCGCGTGCGGTGGGAAAGGTCGAGGTAAAACGGCTCGAACTCCGGCACCGGGAACGAGCTGCTTTCCGCCTGCTGCAAAAGCGCGTGGATTTCCCGCGGACCGGGATTCTCCACGAGCCGCACCCCGTCGGGAACAAGCGGAGGCATTTGCAGGGCCATGATCTCCCCGCGCCGGGAAACGGGCAGTCCGGAGCGCTCCGCCGCTTCCGCAGGGCAGCAGATCCGCCGCAGGCCGAGCGCGCCCAGGAGCCGGCGGAGCTCCTCCCAGTCCGCGGGGGCGGCCCCCTCCAGCAGAACGCCTTCACCGTCCACGGCCGCGAGCGCCGCGCCGCCGTCCTGCCGCCAAAACTGCGCGAACGGCTCCGAAACGCCGTAGGCGTTTGCAGCCGCCAGGATCTTGCAGCCGAACGGCGAACCGGGCGGCACGTCCGGCGCGCCGGACTCAATTCTATGGATCATACCCTCCGTGCGCCGTCCTTCTTCTCTTCGATCCGCTCCGCGAACGCCGAGACCAGCCCCGGGGCCGCGAGAAAATCTCCCCGCGCGATCGCGCCGGTACAGTTGAAATGCTCTTCCGGAAAAATATGTACCGCCGGGGCGGGTGTCCCGAACGCGGCGGCCAGGCTGCCGGGCGCGTCGGGAAAGGTCCCGGCGAGAGGCGCAAATCCGTGTTCCGCGACGGCGCGCACTCCCGATTCGCCGCCCTGCGTGCCGTCCGCCGCACAAAGGCGGAATACCCGGTCTCTCAGTTGCTCATGCCGCGTCATATCACAATCATTCCAGTCCGTTCACAATCTCGCGGAAGCGCTCCCCGCGCGTTTCAAAATTCGGGAACATGTCGAAGCTCGCGCAGGCGGGCGAGAGCATCACGACGTCGCCGCGCTCCGCGTTCTTCCGGCAGAGCGCCACGGCCTGCTCCAGCGTGGCGGCGTGCAGGATGGCCGGCCCGCCCTCCCGGTAGCCGGGCGCGGCCCGCACGGCGGCCTCGATCTTCGGCGCCGTCGCGCCGATCAGCACCAGCGTCTTCACCTTTTCCACGATGGCCGGGCCGAGCGGATCGAACGGGATGTTCTTGTCGTAGCCCCCGGCGATGAGCAGGATCTTGCGGTCGAACAGGGAAAGCGCGCCGCGGATGGTGCGGCTGGGCGTGGTGCCGATGGAATCGTTGTAATACGAAACGCCGTCCAGCTCGCGCACGAACTCGTTGCGGTGCTCCACGCCCGGGAACGAGCGCGCCACGCCGGCGATTTCCTCCGGGCCCGCCATACCCCAGACGGCGCACACGGCCGCGAGGTAGTTCTCGACGTTGTGCAGGCCGGGAACGCGGATGTCGGAGGCGTTCATCACGCGCGTCCGCCCGCCCGGCAAAGAAAGGAAGATCTCCCCGTCCCCGTCCATCCACGCGCCCTGCTCCACAGGGTGCCGGCGGCTGAACAGCAGCGTCTGCCCGCGCGTCTCGCGCGCGAAGGCGGCCGTGTAGCCGTTGTCCGCATTCAGCACGGCGCGGCCGAAAGCGTTCTGGTGGAGGATGATGTTCTTCTTCGCTCCCACATACTCCGCCATGTCCTTGTGCACGTCGAGGTGGTTCGGCGTGATGTTCGTCACGACGGCGACGTCCGGGCTGCGGCGCATGGAGATGAGCTGAAAACTCGAAAGCTCCGCCACGACCACGTCGTCCGGCTTGATCCCGTCGATCCGCGGCAGAAGCGGCGTGCCGATGTTCCCGCCGAGGTGCACTCTTTTGCCCGCGGCCTCCAGAATCTTCGCGACGATGGTGGCCGTCGTCGTCTTGCCGTCGCTGCCGGTCACGGCGACGATGCGGCACGGGCACAGGTCGAAGAAGACCTCCATCTCGCTCGTGACCGCCGCGCCGCGCCGACGCGCCGCGCGCAGCTCCGGAAGGTCGAAGCGCATGCCGGGCGTGCGGAAAACGATCTCCTCGCCGAGATCCTTCAGGTAACCGTCGCCCGTCACCAGGGTGACGCCGAGCGCCCGCAGCTCACGCGCCGCGGTGCCGAGCTGCTCCTCGCCGCGCCGGTCGCGGGCCGTCACCACGGCGCCGCGCTGCGCGAAAATCTTGACCAGCGGCAGGTTGCTGCCGCCGAGGCCGCAGAACGCGACCGTTTTTCCCCGGACCGAACGGTAAAATTGCTCCGCTGTCATTGGGAAGACCAGATCCTTTCCGGAAGCGGCGGAAAAAGACGCCCCCCGGCCGCTTTCCGTGCGCCGCGAGCCGCCGCCGTCCGAAGTTATTATGACGCAATCATTATACTTTTATTTGCATCAAAAAGCAAACGAATGGCCGCGTTTCCCCGCGCGGCGTATATTCGGGGCGCGCCGGAAGAAAAATAACCCCGGGGTGAAAAAGATGACGAAGAAAAACAAGCTTTTCTCTGTGATAGCTGTCGTGCTGCTGGTGGGCGTACTCGGTTTCACGGCGGCCTACGGCTGTGTCCAGGCGAACCAATACCGTCGCGAGATCCAGTACGGCTACCGCCGCGCCCTGCAGGACCTGAACGACCATGTGGGGAACATCGAAACGGCGCTGCAGAAAGCGCCCTACGCCAACACCGCCACGGAGCAGAACGGCATCGCGGCAAAGCTCCAGAAGGAGTCCGGCATGGCGAAGGCCGCGCTGGCGGCCCTTCCCGTGGGAGACTCCTCGCTCGACAACGTGGACAAGTTCATCGCGCAGGTGGGGGACTTCGCGACGTCGCTCTCGCGGCGCGTTTCCGCCGGGGAAAAGATCTCCCCGGACGAATACAAGACGATCTCGAGCCTCGGGTCGTATTCCGGCAAGCTAGCCGCGGACATGCAGACCGTGGAAGTCGATTTTTCCGGTTCGCCCACGTTCCACGACGCGATGCAGGACGCGGCGAAGGATTTCAGCAATTTTCCATCGCTGATCTATGACGGTCCGTTCGCGGACAACGTGATGAATAAAAAGTCCGAATTCCTGCAGGGAAAAAGCGCGGTCGCGCAGGGCAACGCCCAGAACATCGCCGCCGAGTTCCTGCAGACCGGGCAAAACGCGCTCTCGCACGCGCAGGATACGGCGGGCACGCTGCCCACCTATAATTTCACGGCGAACGGCGGGCTGGTGACCATCTCCGTCGCAAAGGCGGGCGGCTACGTCGCCGACATGGCCAACGCGCGGAGCGTGGACGGCAGAACGCTTGACTACGAGGCGGCGCTGAAAAAGGCGAACGCCTTTCTCGAGAACCGCGGCATCCGGAATATGAAGGAAAGCTACTACGAAATCACGGACAACGTGTGCCTGATGAACTACGCCTACGAACAGGACGGCGTCATCTGCTACCCGGATCTCGTGAAGGTCGGCGTCGCGATGGACAACGGCGAGATCGTGCGCTTCCAGTCCACCGGCTACCTGATGAACCACAAGGAGCGGAAGTTCTCCGCGAAGCTCACGGCCGCGCAGGCGCAGAAAAGCGTGAGCCCGAGCCTTTCGGTGCAGGACTGCAAGCCCGCGCTGATCCCGACGGATTCCGGCGGCGAAACGCTCACCTACGAGTTCCTGTGCAAGGGCTCGCAGAGCGACCGCGTGCTCGTTTATATCAACGCCAATACAGGCTACGAGGAGGATATCTTCATCCTCAGCCAGTCCGTGCGGGGCATTCTCGTCAAGTAAGCATCGCC
>DHAI01000024.1:12063-15555 GCA_002397355.1 Ruminococcaceae bacterium UBA4958
CGCCGGGCCTTGCCGCTTGTTTCCGTTATTCCCGCGCGAACGAAAGAGGCAGTGCGATCTCCGCCAGGCCGATGCTGCGGTTCAGGTGGCCGGTTCCGCCGCCCGGAACGGCATCGTAAAGCATCGCGAGCGTATCGGCGTCTTTCCTCACGACGGTGGGCATGCCGATGGCCCCCTTCGCCCACGCGCAGACGGAAGCGTCCAGGACGACCGCTTTTTCGGAGGCGTCCCATTTCTCCAGGTCCCGCGTGCGGTAAACCCACACGGCATCGGTATAGCTGTTCCGGTAGATATGATTGGTGAACAGCCAGTACCAGCCGGACGATTCCTCGTAAAAAACCGACGTGTTCTCAATATCTTCCTCCGGGGGCAGGATGGGCCGCGGATCTTTCTGCCAGAAATTCCCCGCGGTCCTGTCGAAATCGTCGGCCGCTTCCAAATCGTCGGTGCGCGCGATGCCGATGGAGCGTTTCGTAACTCCCGTGCACGAGCCGCTGTAAAACATCAGATACTTCTTTTCATGCGCGGGGTCCGCTTCATATTTCGGGTTCCGAAGCACCTGCCCCGGGGACGCGGTCGCATCGTCCCACGTTCCCGGGACGCCCATGGGAAAGCAGATGTGCTTTTCACAGCCCGGCTCGTCGCAGCGTTTGCGCCACGGCCCGGCGACGGAATCCGCCGCGGCCAGCATGGTGGAATACTGGAACGCCGGAACCCCTTCCGGCGAGCAGTGGTCCGCGCCGAGGTAATAGCGGTACCATTTCCCGCCCTCGCGGAAGCTCCAGGGCGAGCTTGCGCTGCGGAAATCCTTGTAAACCCTTTCCGAGCTTTCCGGATGCGTCAGAGCCGACGCTTTCATGGTGACGCCGAGCTTTTCCCACTGCAGCAGGTCGGCGCTCCTCGCCTCGCAGGCGTTCCAGTAGCTTTCCCGCGAAGCGCCCGGCATCGCCCCGTCGTAGGAAAGGTAATACATGCCGCCCTCCGTGTCGCAGACCGCCTCGCGGACGCCGCCCCCGTCCCACGGATACAGCGCGCCGCCCGGCCCGTCGGGCGACAGGACGACTCCCAGATCTTTTACGCCGTTCAGATATCTCATCCCGTTGCGTTCTCCCCTTTTCGTTTGTTTCCGGTTTTCTCTCCGTCAGATTACCATGAAACCGCGGCGCGCGCAAGCGTTTTTTCACCCGCAAATTCACAGTTCTACACAAATATTTCCGTCTTCTCCCGGAAAAGTCGTCGCATAATTATAATTATACATTTTGTCCTTGCTATTTCCCGCAGTATGCCGTAAAATATTCATAATATTGAATATTTATACTTGCTGGCAGAGTGCGGCCGGGCGCGGGGAAAATCGTTCCGCGCCGGCCGGGACCCGCTGGCGAATCCGCCATGCCGTCCGGCGCGGCCCGCCGCCCCGGAATGCGGTTCCGGTCAAACCGCCGGCGCAGATCTGCAAGGTGCCTATGGGAAAAATTTACCTCACTCTGGAAAACGGCCGCGTATTCGAGGGCGAAGCCTTCGGCGCGGAGAAAGACGCCGTGGGCGAGCTGGTGTTCACCACGGGCCTCGTCGGCTACAACGAAACGCTGACCGACCCCAGCTACGCGGGCCAGATCATCCTGCACACCTTCCCCGAGATGGGCAATTACGGCGTCATCCCGGAAGACTTTGAAAGCGCGAAGTGCCACGCGCGCGGCGTGGTGGTCCGTTCCTGGTGCCGCGCGCCCTCCAATTTCCGCTCCCGCGGCACGCTGGACGATTTTCTGAAGGAGCAGGGCGTTCCCGGCGTCTGCGGCGTCGATACGCGCGAAATCACGCAGATGATCCGGGAAACGGGCGTAATGAACGCGAAAATCTCGCGCGAAAAGCCGACGGGCGTTCCGGATGAGGTAAAAACCTATCGCGTGACGGATTCGGTTGCGGAAACGAGCACGCGAAAGGCCTACACCGTTCCGCCGAAGGGAACGTCGAAGCACCGCGCGGCGCTGCTGGATTACGGCGCGAAACGGAGCATCGCGGACGAGCTGGCGCTGCGGGGCTGCGAGGTGACCGTCTACCCATACGACACGCCGGCGGAAACGATCCTCGCCGGCAGGCCGGACGGCGTGATGCTCTCCAACGGTCCGGGAGACCCGGCGGACGACGGCGCCTGCATCGCGGAGATCAAAAAGCTTCTGGGGAAAGTCCCCATCTTCGGCATCTGCCTCGGGCACCAGCTCCTGGCCCTCGCCGCGGGCGGCAGGACCGAAAAGCTGCGCTACGGCCACCGCGGCGGAAACCAGCCGGTGCGGTGCCTGAAAACCGGCCGGGTTGCCATCACCTCGCAGAACCACGGCTACGCCGTCGTCTCCGCCAGCATGGACCCGGGTGTCGCGCGGCTGAGCTACGTCAACCTGAACGACGATACCTGCGAGGGGCTGGACTACCCCGGCCTGCGCGCGTTTTCCATGCAGTTCCACCCGGAGGCCCACGCCGGCCCGCGCGACATGCGCCCGGCCTTCGACCGCTTCCTCGCCCTGATGAACGGAGGGACGCTCTGATGCCGCTGAACCGGAAGATCAAAAAAGTGCTCGTGATCGGCTCCGGGCCCATCGTGATCGGCCAGGCCGCCGAGTTCGACTACGCCGGCAACCAGGCCTGCCGCGTGCTGAAGCAGGCCGGCCTCAACGTGGTGCTCGTCAATTCGAACCCCGCCACCATCATGACGGACACGGCGCTTGCGGACGAGATCTACCTGGAGCCGCTCACCGCCGCGACGGTGAAGCGCATCATCGAAAAGGAGCGCCCGGACAGCCTGCTCGCTTCGCTGGGCGGGCAGACGGGGCTCACCATCGCGATGCAGCTCAGCCGGGAGGGTTACCTGGAAAAGGCGGGGGTCCGGCTCCTCGGCACCTCCGCCGAGGCCATCGACAAGGCCGAGGACCGCAGGCTTTTCCGCGACACGATGAAAAAGCTGCGCCAGCCCGTCATCCCCTCGGAGATCGCCACCACGGTGGAGCAGGCCGTGAAGGCCGCGGCGGACATCGGCTACCCCGTCATCACGCGCCCGGCGTTCACGCTGGGCGGCGCGGGCGGCGGCGTGGCCGAAAACGAGCGGGAGCTGCGCGTCATCGCGCGCACCGGGCTCACGCTCTCCCCCATCTCCCAGATCCTCGTGGAGCGCTACATCGCCGGATGGAAGGAGATCGAGTTCGAGGTGATGCGCGACGGCGCGGGCAACGCGATCGCCGTCTGCTGCATGGAGAACCTCGACCCCGTCGGCGTGCATACGGGAGACAGCATCGTCGTCGCGCCCGCGATGACGCTCGCCGACCGCGAGTACCAGATGCTGCGCTCCGCCTCGCTTGATATCATTGCCGAGCTCGGCATCGAGGGCGGGTGCAACTGCCAGTTCGCGCTGGACCCGGAGAGCTTCCGCTACACCGTCATCGAGGTAAACCCGCGCGTCTCGCGCTCCTCGGCGCTCGCCAGCAAGGCGACCGGCTACCCCAT
>DHAI01000024.1:15748-18783 GCA_002397355.1 Ruminococcaceae bacterium UBA4958
GTGACCGGCCGCACGACCGCCTGCTTCGAGCCGACCGTCGACTACGTCGTCTGCAAGCTGCCGAAGTGGCCGTTCGATAAATTCCCCGTCTGCGACCGCACGCTCGGCACACAGATGAAAGCGACGGGCGAGGTCATGGCCATCGGCTCGTGCTTCGAGGCCGCGGTCATGAAGGCCGTGCGAGGCGCGGAGCTCGGCCTGGACACGCTGGACCCGAAAACGGAGGAGCCGGACATCCGCGCCGCGCTTCACCGCGTGGACGACCGGCGCCTGTTCACCGTCTTTTCGGCGCTGAAGCGCGGCGTCTCCGTCGAGGAAATCCACGGGATCACGAGGATCGACCGCTGGTTCCTCGGCAAGCTGAAAAACCTGGCGGATTACGAGCTCGCGCTCGCGGCGGACGGCCTGACGGAGGAATCCTACCGCCTGGGCAAGCGCTACGGCTACACGGACCGCGCCATCGAGCGGATCTCCGGCCGGCGGGTGGAGAAGCCGGCGCGGCTCGTCTACAAGATGGTGGACACCTGCGCGGCGGAATTCGCCGCGGCGACGCCCTACTTTTACTCTACGTTCGGGGAACACTGCGAGGCGCGGCCGCTGGCGCGCGGCAAAAAAGAGCGCGTCGTCGTGCTCGGAAGCGGCCCGATCCGAATCGGGCAGGGCATCGAGTTCGACTACAGCTCCGTGCACTGCGTGATGACGCTGAAGGAACTGGGGTACGAGGTAATCATTATCAACAACAACCCCGAAACGGTCTCCACGGACTTCGACACCGCCGACCGCCTCTACTTCGAGCCCCTCACCTTCGAGGACGTGATGCAGGTCTTGGATGTGGAAAAGCCCTTCGGCGTCGTCGTCGCGTTCGGCGGCCAGACGGCCATCAACCTGACGCACGCGCTGAACGGCGCGGGCGTGCGTATCCTCGGCACCTCGGCGGAGGGCATCGACCTCGCCGAGGACCGCGCGCGGTTCGACAGCCTGCTGGGCAGCTTCGGCATCCGCAGGCCGAAGGGGCTGACCGCCCTTACCCTGGAGCAGGCCCTCGCCGCGGCGGAAAAGCTCGGCTACCCCGTGCTGCTGCGCCCCTCGTATGTGATCGGCGGGCAGAACATGACCATCGCCTGGGCGGAGCGCGACGTGCGGCAGTACATGGCGCTCATTCTCGCGCAGGGCATCCGCAATCCCGTGCTGATCGACCAGTACCTGATGGGCGCGGAGCTGGAGGTGGACGTGCTGTGCGACGGCATGGACGTGCTCCTGCCCGGCATCATGCAGCACATCGAGCGGGCGGGCGTCCACAGCGGCGACAGCATCGCCGTGTACCCGCCGTACCGGCTGAGCGACCGGATGATCGAAACCGTCGTCTCCACCTCCACCCGGCTCGCGGTCGCGATGGGCACGCGCGGCCTCGTGAACATCCAGTACCTCATCTACAAAGGGGAGCTGTATGTGATCGAAGTCAATCCGCGCGCCTCGCGCACGGTGCCGTACCTGAGCAAGGTCACCGGCCTGCCGATGGTGGACATCGCCACGCGGCTCATGCTCGGGGCGAGCCTGAAGAGCCTCGGCTACGGCTCCGGGCTGTACCGGCGGCCGCCCTATGTGGCCGTAAAGGTCCCGGTCTTTTCGTTCGAAAAGCTGCTGGGCGTGAACAGCTCCCTGAGCCCCGAGATGAAGTCCACCGGCGAGGTGCTCGGCATCGGCAAAACGCTGGAGGAGGCGCTGTTCAAAGGCCTGCTTTCCGCCGGCTTCCGCCTCGCGCGCCCGAAGGCCGGCGGCGCGGGCGTGCTCCTCAGCGTGGCCGAAAAGGACCGCGGCGAGGTTCTGGAGATCGCGCGGAAATTCGACCGGCTCGGCTTCCGGCTCTACGCCACGGACGACAACGCGCCGAACCTGAGGCATCTCGGCGCGGACGTGGAAAGCGTCGGCGTTCTCGGCGGCGAAAACCGCATCCGCGAGCTCCTGGAGGGCGGAAAGATCGCGTACCTCGTGATGACGGGCCCCTCCAACCCGGAGTACATCCGCGAGTTCGTGCGCGTGAGCCGCAGGGCGCTGCTGCTCTCCATCCCCTGCCTGACGTCGCTCGACACGGCCGGCGCGCTCGCGGACATGCTCGCGAGCCGCTACAGCGAAAGCAACACGGAGCTGGTGGACATCGCGCACCTGCGCGGGGAGCGCCGGAAGCTGCGTTTCGTCAAGATGGAGGGAAACGGGGACGACGTGATCCTGTTCGAGAACTTCGACGGGAGCATTCCCTGCCCGGAATCGCTCAGCGCCCTGCTCGCCGACCGCCATTCCGGCGTCGGCGGGACGGCCGTCGCCCTCGTGGAGCGTTCCCGGGTGGCGGACGCGAAGATGCGCGTTTTCAACCCGGACGGCTCCGAAGACCCGATGGACGGCGACTGCATCCGCTGTGTCGGGAAATACCTGTACGACAGGGGCATCGTTCCGAAGCTGGAGATGACGATCGAGACGGCCAGCGGCGTGCGGGGCCTGACGCTCCTCCCGTACGGCGGGGAAGTCCGCTTCGTGCGCGTCGACATGGGAAAGCCCGAGCTGCAACCCGGGAAGATCCCGGTTAAGCTCGGCGGCGGCCCCGTGATCGGAAGGACCGTCGCCGTCGCGGGCGGGCGGCACCCGATCACCTGCGTCGGTATGGGGAGCCCCCACTGCGTCGTCTTCTGCAAATGCCCCGGCCGCGTCTGCCTGCCGAAGATCGGCCCGCAGCTGGAGGACGATCCCATTTTCCCGGAGGGCGTCAGCGTGGAACTGGCCAGCGTCGTCAATGCCGACGAGCTCGCGATGCGCATCTGGGAGCGCGGCTGCGGCGAAACGCCGGCCTGCGGCGCGGGCGCGTGCGCGGCCGCCGTCGCCGCCGTGGAAAACGGCTTCTTCCGCAAAGACAGCGACATCGCCGTCTGCGTCCCCGGCGGCAGGCTTTCCGTCCGCTACACCGGCGAAACCGTTTTTCTAACCGGCGAAGCGAGCCTGATTTACAGCGGCGAGGTGGAGATCTAAGGCAACACCGCACAGAA
>DHAI01000044.1 GCA_002397355.1 Ruminococcaceae bacterium UBA4958
GCGAGGTCTTCGTGCACGTCGGTGATCGGGTTGCCCGTCACCTGAAGCGTTGCGGCCGAGAAAGGCATGCCGTTTGCATCGCACGGAAAGTTGCCCGCGGTGTGGTTGATAAAGTAAGTCGAGAAACCGCCGGAACGGATCTGCTCCTGCGTCAGGCCCCGGGTGAGCTGGTGGACGATGGCGCATACCATCTCCATGTGCGCGCATCATTGACAAACGTACAAAAACAGAAAAGAAATTTCGAATTATCTATTGACATGTTCTCTTTTTATGCTATAATTTATCCAGTTCAGAATGTGCCCGGGCACGAAAAACAAGATAAATCTTTCGCGCCGATCCGGAAGCTTTTTAGTGTTTTTTTATTTACCGGGCTGCCTTTTATGCAACACTCAAAAAAGTTAAAATCATGTTGTATTTCGTGCCCGGGAACGGGGCGCGAAACCATCTTGCAAATGATGGTTGTGGCGAAGATCTTTTTGTGATGTCGCAGCCAGAAAGAGAGCAGTCTATTGATGTATCGGATTGGAATTGATCTGGGTGGAACAAATATTAAGGCCGGTATAACGGATAAAAACAATGCCATTCTTGCACAGGCAAACATTCCGACGGATTTGAGCAAATCCGAATGTGAAATCATTGGTGAGATGTCAGAACTGGCAAAACGCCTCGCCCGGGAAAGCGGCGTCAGCCGGGAAAAAATAGACGGTATCGGCGTAGGCAGCCCCGGGGTAATCGACAGCGCCGCGGGAATTGTGAAATACTCGAACAACTTCGGATGGGAAAATGTACCGCTTGCAGCGCTGCTTTCTTCCTTCACATCGGCCCCCGTTTTCGTGGCAAACGACGCGGAGTGCGCCGCACTCGGGGAAGCGGCGGCGGGGGCCGGCCGCAGGTGCGGGAATCTCATCCTCCTCACGCTGGGCACGGGAATCGGCGGCGGAATTATTGTTGACGGAAAGCTTTTTCGGGGGAAATGCGGCGGCGGCGTGGTAGGCCATACGGTGATTGTCAAGGGAGGCCGGCAGTGCACCTGCGGACGGCGAGGATGTTTGGAAACGTACGCCTCAGCTTCAGCGCTGATCCGTGAAACGAACCGTGTCATACAGGAAAAACCGGATTCCCTTCTCGCCGTGAAATATGGCAGGGCCGGGTTGCCGGTTACCGGAAAGACCGCGTTTGACGCTGCGGCGGCAGGTGACGTCGACGCGAAGAAGATCGTTGGGGACTACATAGAATACCTCGGCGAGGGAATTGCCAATCTTATCAATGTATTCCGGCCGGAAAAATTTCTCATCAGCGGCGGCGTCTGCAACCAGGGCGACAGTCTGTTTGATCCCCTGAATGTGTTCGTTCGGAAAAACTGCTTCGCGGCGGATAAACTTTACATACCTCTCATTGAGCGGGCCATGCTTGGGAACAGCGCGGGTATCATCGGCGCGGCGCTCCTGGTGCCGGAAAACGAAGGCCGGCCATGCGCACGGGCCGGTGCAGAAAGAAAAGGAGGGTGAGAATGACGGGAAAAGCGCTTTTGTATGGGGTTTGATATAATGCAGAATAACTGAAAAGGAGATTGCTATATGATTTCAAAAGTTGAGCCTGTCGCCGTAGAGGAGTTCGCCTGCGGCCAGAAAAGAAAGATCTGCAGTTTAAACGGCATGTGGGAAGCTCAGCAGTCAGATTATTTCAATGCAGCCGATCATATCTCCGAAACTTTTGATAACCGGATTCCGGTTCCGGGACTTTGGGATATGGCTGAAATCCCCATCAACAGCAATTCTGTCTGGTACCAAAGGACGGTCGTCTTCAAGGGCGAAGTGTCAAAGGTCGTCAGATTGAAAATCGGCAAGGCCTTCTGGGGAAAATCCGTCTATGTGAATGGCAGGCATGTTGCGGACCACCAGCCGAATTTTACGCCGGCATACCTCAACATCACCGCTTTTCTTCGTGGAAACGGATACCGAAATACCCTGCGGATTAAAACCGGAGCAAAAGGCACGCAGCCGCGCGAAGCGGGCGAGCCGACCGGCTTCGATTTTGAAAAGCATCAGTATATCCCGGGAATTTACGACGACGTCGAACTGATCTTATCGGGAAATCCGATCATCCGCTACATACAGACCGCACCAAAAGTAAGCGCCGGAAAAGTCGTCGTGCAGGTAACGCTCGCTAACGCCGAAGACCGCCCGGTGAAAACGGACCTTTCGGTAAAGATCTTTGAAAAAGAAGCAGCCGTTCCTGTTGCGGAGTTCACGCGCAAAAACGTGGTTGTTCCGGCCGGAAGCGATTTCCAGGTTACCGGCGAAGCCGACTTGCCGAACGCAAAGCTCTGGAGTCCGGAAACGCCTTATCTTTACACGGTAAAAGTCGGGACGGACGAAGACGAATCCTCCTGCCGCTTCGGTATGCGCGAGTTTTCTTTCGACGCGTCGCACGGTCGCGCGATGCTGAACGGAAAACCTTACGCGTTGCGCGGAACGAACATCACCATGTACCGTTTTTTCGAAGACCCCGCGCGCGGAAGTCTTCCCTGGAACGGGGAGTGGGCTAGAAAGGTCCTTCTCAGTTTTAAGCGGTTGAATATGAACTGCATGCGTTTCTGCATCGGTTTTCCGCCCGAACTGTGGTACGAACTCTCCGATGAGCTTGGCTTTCTTGTTGACGACGAATACCCCATCTGGAGCCGCAACGAACTGCCCGACAATGTGACGGATTCCATTATTCCCGAGCTGACGGATTGGATTCGAGAGCGTGCAAATCACCCCTGCGTCGTTGTCTGGGATATTCAAAATGAAACTATTCTGAGCAAAACGGCGGACATCATTCATCAAATGCGCGAACGGAAAATCGATCTTTCCGACCGTCCTTGGGACGACGGATGGGCTCCGCCGGCAAGGGCTTCGGATTCCATTGAATGTCACCCCTACATGTTCAACAATCCCTCCTTCACCCTTTCCGAGCTGAACCGCTGCTGCACTGACCCAGGGCCGTACAACGACTTCGCCTTCCACTATACGGGGGACAGGGATGCGAGTTCAGTGCCGGACAATCCGAGGGTTATCAACGAGTACTCGTGGCTCTGGCTGAACCGCGACGGCTCCCCCACCACCCTGACGCGGCAGTTGTATGAAAATCTTCTACCCGGGGGCAGCGCGCGCGAGCGCCGGGACTATTTTGCCAACGCTCTGGCAGAGCTGACGGAATTCTGGCGTGCTGGGGAAAAAACCGCCGGCGTTGTCGATTTCTGCGGCCTCACCTACTGTAAACCGGAAGGGGCCACTTGCGACTACTTCCTTCCGAACATTGAGGAACCCTCTTTTGACCCGCTGTTTGAAGAGAGAATGTCGAACGCCATGGCGCCGGTCGGCGTCATCATTGAAGAATGGTCGGAAACACAGGCTCCGGCGAAGAAGAAGGAATTCCCCGTCTCGATCCTCAACGACACCGACTTTCCGTGGGAAGGGGAAGTCACACTGACGCTGCGGGACGATGAAAAACTTTTCAGCACTGCTTCTAAACGCACCCGCGTTCCGCCTTATGAAAAGGTGACCACACGGTTTAGTGTGATGATTCCGGCCAGCGCGGGAACCCGTTTCTGCCTGACGGCTTTCTTTACCGATAAAAACGGCAGGAAGATATCCAGCGTGCGCTATTTCCGGAACGGACTGCCTGTCCCCTCGCCGGAGGTCGTCTCTCTTTCTGCGGGAAAACACGTTGCTGTAACGTCTTCGGCAAGGGAATTCGACCCGGACCGGCTGACATACAACAGTTCCTCCTCTGTTCAGTCGGAAACGAACTGGTGGAGGTCGCAGACCGAGGGCCTTCTCCCGGAAGAAATCAACGCACAGCGGGTAACGGTGGATCTTGAAAAGAAAATGCCCGTGCATGAGATCCTGATTACATGGGGTAACCAGGCAGCCAAAGAATATGCGATTGAAGTCTCTGCAGACGGTCTGCACTGGGAAACAGCATACCAAGGCGGCAATGCCAAACGCGGGCTCAGCGTGCAGCCTGTTGGAAAAGAGGCCCGCTTCGTATGCCTGGACCTGAAGGAAAGCTATGACCACAGCGGCTATTCCATTGCGAGGCTTGAACTGTTTTAACAAAGTGACGGAGCATGTCACTGTTCCTATAAAAACCCACAATAAGGAAGTGATGCTTTTTTCGCAAAACCTCTTCGCTCTATTCCATATGCAGTTTGCTTTCGATTGCGAACGACGAATAACATGGAACAAAACAGAAAAAACATATCTTCTGCCGGTGCCGTTGGTAAAAAAATGAAAACCATTCCAAGGCTTGTCCCACCGATGGCAATCAGACGCGTTCCCCAATAAGACGGCAAACATTCCTTGCGTGTCCCTATTTATTATTAAAAAANNGTGAAAAATCATTTGTTCCGGCCAGGCGGTTGAATATGGCAGCGCGGAACAAATGATTTTTCACCCCGTCCATCCGTACTCAAAGGGACTGATGAGCTCAATCATCGTTCCGGAAAAGGGCACCAGGAACAAACGCCTTTATGCCATTCCCGGTGCCCCGCCAAACCTCAAGCGCATTCATAGCGGCTGCCGGTTTGCAGACCGTTGCGCTTTGGCAAAACCACAGTGTCGCGAAAAAGATGTTCCGCTCCGCAGTACCCCAGAGGCGCGCCAGTACCGCTGCGTAATGGATCAGAATGACCTATTGAAGGTGACACAGCTATGACGACAGAAGAAAAC
>DHAI01000003.1:0-149 GCA_002397355.1 Ruminococcaceae bacterium UBA4958
GACGAGCGCGATTTTTCCCCGGCGGAGAAGATCAGCGGAAACGACGAGATCTCCCGGATCGAACGGCACCTGGTCAGCATGCAGGAGCGCATCCACACCCTGATCCGGGAAGAATACGCCTCCGAGCTGGAAAAGATCAAGTCTCAGAA
>DHAI01000003.1:311-4601 GCA_002397355.1 Ruminococcaceae bacterium UBA4958
CAGATCAACCCGCATTTTCTCTACAACACGCTGAACTCCATCTCCGCCATGGCGACCATGGAGGGGGCGAACAACGTCGTCGACATGGTGGAGTCTCTCAGTTCCATGTTCCGTTACTCTTCCGATACGGCCCGGTACTTCGTACCGATACGGCAGGAGATCCGGAACATTTACGACTATCTTCATATCCAGAGCGTCCGGTACGGCAATTCGTTCCAATACCGCGTGGAGATAGAAAGCGCCCTTCAGGAGCAGCTGGTCCCCAAGCAGATCCTGCAACCGGTCGTGGAGAACGTCTTCAAGCACGCGTTCCACCCGCTCCCCCGCCCCGGCGAGCTTCTGATCTCCGCGAAAGAAGAGGGCGGCTTCCTCATCCTTACCGTCCGCGACAACGGCTCCGGCATCCCGGCGGAAACCCTGCGGGAACTGAACCGCTCGTTCCGGGGAGCGCCGGAGGACCGGAAGGAAAACACCTCTTCGGAAATCGGGCTCTGGAACGTGAATCGGCGCATCAGGCTGATCTACGGCGACGATTGCGGCCTTTTCCTGGACAGCAGGGACGGGGAGTACACCCTTGTGGAAATCCGCGTCCTCCGGGAACCTCCGCGGCGATTTTTGAGGAGCCGGCAAGCTCCATAGCGGCTCAATAAAAATGATCGACCGGAGGCTGCAGGTATGCAAAAAATTCTGATCGTGGACGATGAAAAGTTAGCGCGCTCCGATATTCTTTACAAAGTCAGCCGCAGCGGGTTTCAGTTCGAGTGGATCATGGAGGCTTCCAGCACGGAGGAATCCCTGGAGATCATCCGCGAGAACCCGCCGGACATCCTCCTGACGGACATCGTCATGGCCGGCGAGAGCGGCATCAACCTGATCCGGAAAGCAAACAAGATTTGTCCGCGGATGGTCTCCATCATCATCTGCGGGTACGCCGATTTCAGCTTTGCCCAGGAAGCCATCTCGCTGAACGTCGTGGCTTACCTGCTCAAGCCCGTGCGCGAGACGGAGCTTTCGGAAGCGCTTTCCAAAGCGATCGTCGAGACTCTGCGCCGGAAGAACATGCTGCACCTGACCATACGAAACGACATCCTGGAAGAAAAAATCAGCAGCAAAACGCTCCAGGAAAATCTGTATTCCTTCCTGAACGGGGCGAAGGTCAAGCCCGATTTCTCCGTGGCGCCCCTGTTCCCGGCGAACGCGGGGTATTTTCAGGTGGGCATCCTCCGCGTGAACCTGCGGGAAATGCGGCAGGAGCAGCCGGGGGCCTTCAGCGAATCGGACAACCGGCTGCTCCTTTACGGGATCCAGAATATCATCGGCGAGATGACGGGGGAATGGTTCCTTCCGCTGAACCAGTTCAGCACGCCCGGCCACCTGACCATCATCGGGACGGCGGAGGCGGGGGAAAAAGAACCGGCGGCGGGGAAGCTCCGGCGCATGTTTCTTCAGATCCACGACGTGGTAAGCCGCAAGCTGGGGGTTTCCCTCTGCATCGGCGTCTCGCTGCCGGAGCCCAGGCTGACGAGTGCCCAGATCGTGCAGGCGCGGCAGGCTCTTGACCTCCGCCTCTGCAGGGAGACGCGCCCCGAAGGGAAGGTCTTTTTCTACGAGGATTATATCCAGGAATCCGTCCTCTCGCTGGAAGACCTGAGGCTTTACCAGAAATTCCTGGAAAACGGCGACCTGAACAAGGCCCTGGGGATCATCCCCGTCATCCTCGATTCTCCGGGCAGGAACCACGACCTCTGCATCCGCATGGCATATGTGGAGATGATCTGCGTGCTTGCGCGGACCTGCTTCTGCAAGGGCGTCAGCATCTTTTCCTTTTTAGGCTCCGAGTGCATCAGCGGAAGCATCGTGGACCGCTTTGAGACGATGCAGGAGCTGGTCGAAAACCTCCGCAGCGTCGTGCGGACCGCGCTGAAGCAGTGGGTTGGGAGCTCGGCAGGCATCGACTCCGTCCTGCAGAACGTCAAAGGGACCATCGAAGCGGATTTCGGCGACAGCGGCCTCTGCACGAACGCCCTTTCGGAGCGATTCTGCATCTCCTCCGGCTACCTGTCCGCCGCGTACAAAAAGGCTTTCGGCATCCCGATCTCGAAGTACATCATCTCGCTGCGGATGAAGCACGCCGCGAAGCTGCTCCGGTCCACGCGGCTTCCCGTCGCAAACATCGCCGAGAGCTGCGGCTTCAACAACCTCAGCTATTTCATGCGGACCTTTAAAAAATACTACGGAAAGACGCCGACGGAGTACCGGAACCAGCCGGAAGCGAAACCCGCCGGGGACTGACGGTCCCCGGATTGCCCCGCCCACGGAACGCCCAGCGAAAGCCGGGCGTTTTTTTGTTGGGCAAAACCGTTGAGAAGCGCGGCGGACTATTTCAAAGACATGAAAAAAGTGCGTATTGCTCATGAAAATAATGGATATAATGCCGAAGCAAAAAACGGTATGATAAAAATACGGTTGAAACACGCCGAACAAACGAACAGAAAGGTGACATTCCGAATGAGCAAGGCAAGTGCCCTGGAGTACGCGGACCGCTCCGAAAAAAGCAGGAGAAGAAAATCCCTGCGAAAGCAGATCGCGATGCACAAATGGCTTTATCTTTTCATCGCGCCCTGCATCGTATGGCTGCTTGTCTTTTGCTACTACCCCATGTACGGCGCCACCCTGGCGTTCAAGGACTACGATTACGGCCTGGGGATCACGGGCAGCCCATGGGTTGGATGGGCGCATTTCCAGGAATTTTTCTCCTCGCCGGATTTCTGGATCGTCACGAAAAACACGCTCATCATCAGCGGCCTGAAAATCCTGTTCGGCTTCCCGGCGCCGATCATCCTGGCGCTTCTGCTGAACGAGGTGCGGAACCGCAGGTTCAAGCGCGTGGTGCAGACGGTGAGCTACCTGCCGAATTTCGTTTCCTGGGTTGTCGTCGTCACTCTGATGACCATCATCTTCTCCCCGTACGGGGGCATCGTAAACACCATCCGCAAGGCGAACGGCCTGGAATCCATTTTCTACATGGGGCAGAAGGGATCTTTTTACCCCATCACGATCCTTTCCGACATCTGGAAAAACGCCGGATGGAACTCCATCATCTATCTTTCCGCCCTTTCCGGGATCGACTCGCAGCTGTACGAATCGGCGCTGCTCGACGGGGCCGGAAAATGGCAGTGCACCTGGCACGTGACGCTTCCGGGAATCCGGGAAACCATCGGGATCATGTTCATCTTCGCCGTAGGGGGGATTCTGAACGCCGGATTCGACCAGATTCTCCTGCTGCAGCAGCCGGCCAATATGGAAATCTCCGAGATCCTCGATACATACGTCCTGAAAACCGGCCTGAATTACGGGCGGTTTGAATACGCCACCGCGATCGGGCTTTTCAAATCCCTGTTTTCGCTTTTCATGATGGTGGCCGCAAACAAATTCACAAAAAGATATATGGAAGTCGGCATCTGGTAAGGAGGTATCCGTTTCGTGTTTTTCAAACAGACAAAAGGGCAGAAAGCCTTTCAGGTATTCAACTATTGTTTGCTCGGGCTGTTCGGCTTCGCCACGTTCTACCCGTTCTGGTACGTCCTGATCGCCTCGCTGAACACGGGCCGGGATTTCGCCAGAGGCGGCGTCTACCTGTTCCCCCGCGAATTCACATGGGAAAACTACGCTCTCGCCTTCAACGACAGCCGCATTTTCGCCTCGCTGTCGATCTCCGTGTTCAAAACGATCATCGGCGTCGTCACAGGCGTCTTCTTCACCATGCTGATGGCCTACGCGCTCTCGGTCAAGACGCTGCCCGGCCGCAACTTTTTCACGTTTTTCTGGTATTTTACGACGGTCTTCGGCGGCGGCATGATCCCGTACTACATGCTTCTGCGGGACCTTGGCCTGACGAAAAGCTTCTGGCTCTATATCACGCCGGCCGTCTACAACTTTTTCAACTTCCTCCTGATGCGGACTTACTTCAACAATATCCCCAACGAGCTGCGGGAATCCGCGGAACTGGACGGGGCGAACGACTTTTCGATCCTGTTCCGGATCTACCTGCCCCTCTCCATGCCGGTGATCGCCACGATCGCCCTGTTCGTCGGCGTCGGCCAGTGGAACGACTGGTTCACGGGCGCGTACTATCAGAGCAACCAGGACCTGATCCCGGCGGCGACTCTTCTGCAGAAGCTTCTGAACGAGGCGACGGCCTCTTCAAATGTGAAGGTCGGGCAGGAAAGCTCGGCCCTCGTCATGCAGAGCTACACGTCCCAGTCCCTGCAGATGGCGTTCGTCATGATC
>DHAI01000003.1:4693-5748 GCA_002397355.1 Ruminococcaceae bacterium UBA4958
CTCACCATGCCGATCGTCGTCGTCTACCCTTTCCTGCAGAAATATTATGTGAGAGGCGTCATGATCGGCGCGGTGAAAGGCTGATTGCCGCAGGCGGTCTTTCCGTTTGCGGATCAGGCTGGAACCGGAACCCGGCGACAAAGCGCCTCCCCGGCCTCTGCGCGCTGAAAGCCGCTTCCGATTCCCGCTTTTCTTGAAAGCCGGGAGATAACCCGATTCAATTTTGAAAGGAAGATGCAGCCATGAAAAAGCAAGTCCTCTGTTTTCTGCTCGCGGCGGCGCTGACCGTCTCCGCGGGATGCGGCACCGGCGGTGGAAGCACGGAAAGCGGCACGGCGGGCAAAACCACGTCCGGCGCTTCCGAGGCTTCGTCCGAGTCCGGTCCCCAAAAATACAACGACGTCAAGCTGAAGATGCTTGTCTGCTGGAACGGCGGATATAAAACGCCAAAGGACCAGTACAACAACGAGGTGGCCAAGAAGATCCGCGAAAAGACCGGCGTCACGGTGACATACGAGGGCATCATGATGGCGGAGAATGAAAAGCTCAACCTTCTTTTCGCTTCCGGTGACATGCCGGACATGGTGAACGCCCCGTACTGGGGCGGCACGGACGGGTGCACCCAGATCATCAAGAAAGCGGCCGCGCAGGGCCGCCTTCTCCCGATTGAAAAGCTGGCGCCGCAGTACCCCAATCTGAAAAACGCCTACGATGTCGGCATCGTGTCGCAGTCGTATCTGGACAACGATCTGGACGATCCGAACTTCAAAGGCCACCGGTATGTCCTCCCGCAGGAGACGCCCGGCGACGAGGCGGACATCACCAACTGGGCGTACGGCGTATTCGTGCGCGGCGACGTCCCGAAGGCCCTGAACGTCGACCCGACCTCCATCAAGACCTCGGACCAGCTCTATGATTTCATGGTCAAAGCAAGGGACCACAAGTTCAAGGACGTGAACGGGAACGACTGCATCGTCGCCACCACCTACCACAGCGGATGGGATTACGGCGGGTATGCGCAGAGCTTTAACGCGAAGCAGCTCACCGACTACGTA
>DHAI01000088.1:0-4951 GCA_002397355.1 Ruminococcaceae bacterium UBA4958
CGCGGCGTGCGCCCGATGGGGGACTGGTCGATCGCGATGACCTTATCGAGCGCGGAGAGCCCCGTGATCTTCCGGAATTTTCCGGGCCGATCCCTGGCGCCGTTCAGCTCCGACGCCAGATAATGGTAAAGAGTCTCGTTGATCAGCGAGGATTTCCCCGAGCCGGAAACGCCGGTGACGCATACGAATTCCCCGAGCGGGATCTCCACGTCGATATTCTTCAGGTTGTTCTGCTGCGCGCCCCAAATCTTCAGCTTTTTTCCGTTGCCGGAGCGGCGCGTCGCGGGCACTTCAACCTTTTTCCTTCCGCTGAGGTACTGGCCCGTGATGGACTCCTTGCACTTGACGATATCCTGCACCTTGCCGCTGAACACGACCTCCCCGCCGTGGATGCCCGCACCCGGGCCGATATCCACAATATAGTCGGAGGCCCACATGGTCTCCGCATCGTGCTCCACCACGATGACGGTGTTCCCCTGGTCGCGCAGGTGCTTGAGCGTGGCCAGAAGCTTTGCATTGTCCCGCTGGTGCAGACCGATGCTCGGCTCGTCGAGGATATACAGCACGCCCGTCAGCGAGGAGCCGATCTGCGTGGCGAGCCGGATGCGCTGGCTCTCCCCGCCGGAAAGGGATCCGGCCGGGCGGGAGAGCGTGAGATATTCGAGGCCGACGTTTTTCAGAAAACCGAGCCGGTTCCGGATCTCGCGCAGGATCAGCTTCGCAATGGCGTTTTCGCGGTCCGTCAGCTTCAGGCCGTCCAGGAAGTCAAGCTCCTGAGAAACCGACAGGTCGCAGAAGTCCGCGATGTTCAGGCCGCCGACCGTCACCGCGAGGCTCACCGGCGACAGGCGTTTTCCGTGGCAGGCGTCGCAGGGGATCGCGCTCATGTAATTTTGAATCTCGTCGCGGATCCAGCTGCTCTGCGTTTCATGAAAACGCCGGTCCAGGTTGTTGACCACGCCCTCGAACACCGTGTCGTAGGAGCTGTGGCCGAAGCCGCTGTCGCGCTCCACGCGGATCTTCTCGCCCTTCGTGCCGTAAAGCAGGATATCGATGATTTTCGGCGGGAGGTCCTTGATGGGCGTATCCAGCGAAAAACGGTAGTGCTTCGCCAGCGCGTGCAGGTACATGGCGGCGATCGTATTCCCCTCCATCGCCCAACCGCCGGCTTTCAGCCCGCCCCGGTTGATGGAAAGATCCTTGTTCGGCAGGATGCGGTCCGGATCGATCTTCATGAAAACGCCGAGGCCCGTGCATTTCGGGCACGCGCCGAACGGGCTGTTGAACGAAAACATGCGCGGCGTGAGCTCCTCGATGCTGACGCCGTGTTCCGGGCAGGCGTAATTCTGGGAAAACAGGTGATCCTCCCCGCCGACGACGCTCACGATGGTCAGTCCGCCGGCAAGCGAAGAGGCGGTTTCCACCGAATCCGCCAGGCGTGACCGGATCTCCGGGTGGATCACGAGCCGGTCGACGACGATTTCGATCGTATGCTTTTTGTTTTTTTCCAGCGGGATCGTCTCGGAGAGATCGTAGAGAACCCCGTCCGCGCGGACGCGCACGAAACCGCTGCGGCGCGCGGCGTCCAGCTCCTTCTGGTGCTCGCCCTTGCGCGCGCGCACCACGGGGGCCAAAACGAGGATCTTCGTTCCCTCCGGCAGCGACAGCACCTGATCCACAATCTGATCCACGGTCTGCTGGCGGATTTCCCTGCCGCAGATGGGGCAATGCGGGACGCCGATGCGCGCATACAGAAGGCGCAGATAATCGTAGATCTCCGTCACCGTCCCGACGGTGGAACGGGGATTTTTCGAAGTGGTCTTCTGATCGATGGAAATGGCCGGGGAAAGGCCGTCGATATAATCCACGTCGGGCTTGTCCACCTGACCGAGAAACTGCCGCGCGTAAGAGGAGAGCGACTCCACGTAGCGCCGCTGCCCCTCGGCGTAGATGGTGTCGAACGCGAGGGACGACTTTCCGGAACCGGAAAGTCCCGTAAAGACGATCAGCTTGTCGCGCGGCAGAGTCAGGTCGATGTTCTTCAGATTGTGCTCCCTGGCACCTTTGATGAATATGGTTTTTGCCGGCATAATACCCTCCGTACCGTTTTCCTTACGATTCGACTTTGAGCTGTTTGATCTTGTCGCGCAGGTAGGCCGCGTGCTCGAATTCCAGAAGCTTCGCCGCGTCTTTCATCTCGCGCGTAAGCTGCCGGATCTCCTTCTCTTTTTCCTCCGCGGAAATGCTGCCGTGTTTCCGTTTCTTTCCGTCGCCTTTATGGGTGGAGATTTCCAGGATCTCGGCGACGGGCTTCACGATCGTCTTCGGCACGATGCCGTGCTCCCGGTTGAACGCCGTCTGCAGGCTCCGGCGGCGTTCCGTCTCCCGGATGGCGGCCTCCATGGAAGGCGTCACCGAATCCGCGTACATGATGACCTCGCCCTCCGCGTTGCGCGCCGCGCGGCCGACCGTCTGGATCAGCGAGCGCTCGCTGCGCAGGAAGCCCTCCTTGTCCGCGTCGAGGATCGCCACAAGGGAAACCTCCGGGATGTCGAGACCCTCGCGCAGCAGGTTGATGCCGACGAGAACGTCGAACTTCCCGAGACGCAGGTCGCGGATGATCTCCATGCGCTCCACCGTGTCGATGTCGTAGTGCATGTAGCGCACGCGGATCCCCATGCCTTCCAGGTACGCCGTGAGATCCTCCGCCATTTTTTTCGTGAGCGTGGTCACGAGCACGCGCTCTTTCCGGTCGGCTCGCACATGGATTTCCGAGATCAGGTCGTCGATCTGCCCGTCCGTCGGCTTGACGATGATCTCCGGGTCCACAAGCCCGGTGGGGCGGATCACCTGCTCCACCACCTGTGCCGACTTTTCCAGCTCGAAGTCGCCCGGCGTGGCGCTCACGAAGATCGCCTGGTTGATATGGCGGTAGAACTCGTCGAAATTCAGCGGCCGGTTGTCGTACGCGGACGGCAGGCGGAAACCGTAGTCCACCAGCGTGTCCTTCCGGGCGCGGTCGCCGGCATACATCGAGCGCACCTGCGGCAGCGTGACGTGGGACTCGTCCACAAAAAGCAGGAAATCCTTCGGGAAATAATCCAGCAGCGTAAACGGAGAGCTGCCGGGCTTCCGGCCCGAAAGGACGCGCGAATAGTTTTCAATTCCCTTGCAGAAACCGATTTCCAGCAGCATTTCCATGTCGTACTTTGTGCGCTCCCGGATGCGCTGCGCCTCAATCAGCTTGCCGTGTTCCGTAAACCACGCGGCGCGCTCCTCCATCTCGCGCTCGATCTCGTCGACCGCGCGCCGCATTTTTTCTTTCGGAACAATATAGTGCGAGGCGGGATAGATGGCGATATGCTTCAGGTCCGCCACGACTTTTCCGGTAAGCGGGTCGAATTCCCGGATACGGTCGATCTCGTCGCCGAAAAACTCCACGCGAACGGCATGCTCGCTGGACTGGACCGGAAAAATCTCCACAACGTCGCCGCGGACGCGGAATTTGTTGCGGACAAAATTCACGTCGTTGCGTTCGTACTGGATTTCGACGAGCTTGTGCAAAAGCTCGTCGCGGTTTTTTTTCATGCCGGGGCGCAGGCTGATCACCATGGTCCGGTAATCGATCGGGTCGCCGAGGCTGTAAATGCAGGAGACGCTGGCCACGATGATCACGTCGCGCCGCTCGGAAAGGGCCGAGGTGGCGGAATGGCGCAGTTTGTCGATCTCGTCGTTGATGTCGGAATCCTTTTCGATATAGGTGTCGGTCGTGGGAATATACGCTTCCGGCTGGTAGTAGTCGTAATAGCTGACGAAATACTCCACGGCGTTTTCCGGGAAAAACTCGCGGAATTCGCTGCAAAGCTGCGCCGCAAGCGTTTTATTATGCGCCAGCACAAGCGTCGGCCGGTTCACGGCGGCAATGACATTCGCCATGGTGAACGTTTTGCCGGAGCCGGTAACGCCGAGAAGCGTCTGCTCGCGGTCCCCCGCCCTCAGGCCCTCCACCAGTTCCCGGACCGCCTTGGGCTGGTCGCCCGCCGGGCTGTATTTGGAAACAAGCTTAAAATCCATTTCTACTCCGTATTCCCTTCGTCTTCCTCCGGGTTGAACAATTCCGGCATGATGCGGCTGCGCGCGATGGAAAGATAGTCGTTCCCGCTCACGATGACGTGGTCGATCATCTGCACTTCCACGGTGCGGAGCGCCTCGTAAACCCAGCGCGTCGTATCCAGGTCCTGCTTGGACGGCAGGCACGATCCGCTTGGATGGTTGTGCGCCAGAATCGCGTAAGCGGCGTTATACCGCACCGCAAGGCGGACGACCGTTTTGATATAGATATTGGCCGAGTTCACATTGCCCTCTCCCACAGGCCCGCAGAACAGAATGCGCTCCCTGCTGTCGAGCAGCATGAGCATCACAATCTCGTTCTGCCGTCCGATGAACTTTTTCAGGAGGATTCTACCCGCTTCATCGTAGTCGCAGACAACCGTTTTGTCGCGGTCCAGATTCTCTTGGTACAGCCGGCAAAGCTGAGGGATCATTTTGATCAGGACGGCGGAGGATTTCCCGATCCCGTCGACCTGCAAAAGTTCCTCTATCGGCGCGTCGAACACGCCGGAAAGCGACCCGAATTTCCGAATCAGCTCGTGGGAAATCGGATTGGTGTCTTTTTGCGGGACAGCGTAGAAGAGGAGAAGCTCAAGGACCGCGTGGGGTGAAAAGGAGTCCAGCCCCGTTTTCAGGAAGAGCTCCTTCACCCGTTCCCGGTGGCCGCCGTGCAGTTGAGAGCGATTGCGTGGCCGCCGCTCTCCCGGTTTTTCGTCCTTTTTCAAGAGCCGGCCCTCTTTTCTCAGCCGTGATTCGCCTGCCCGGCCTTCAAACTGACATTATATTATTATATACTAAACCGCCATTTTTGAAAAGCCTTTTCCTCCTCCGCCCGGCCTGA
>DHAI01000088.1:5184-6274 GCA_002397355.1 Ruminococcaceae bacterium UBA4958
ATGAAGATCCTGGATATTTCAAGGGAACTGTTTTCCTCGCCTTCTTATCCGGGCGACCCCGTCCCGAAACGGGAGCTGCTGCGCCGCATGGATATGGGCGATTCCTACAACCTCTCCGGCTATTATGCCTGCTGTCACAGCGCGACGCACCTCGACGCACCCCTTCATTTCGTGGACGGGGGCGCCTCCGTCGATCAGATCGACCTGAGCCGGTGCATCGGCCCCTGCACCGTCGTGGAAATGAGCGGCATCGTCACGGGGGCGGATATCGACCGTCTTTCGCCGGCCATGGAGAAGCGTTTCCTGCTAAAGGGAAACGGAAAGGCGTTTTTCTCCCGGAGCGCGGCGTTCGCCCTCTCTATGACCGGCTGCCTCCTTGTGGGCACGGACGCGCAGAGCATCGCGGCTCCGGAAGACGAAGCCGGACCGCACCTCGAATTTCTCGGCGCCGGCATCCCCATCCTGGAAGGGCTGGACCTCTCGCAGGCCGAGCCCGGGGAGTACCGGCTTATCTGCCTTCCGCTCTTTCTTGGCGGAGCGGAGGCTGCTCCGGTTCGCGCCGTGCTGACCGATCTTTAAAAAGGACAGAAAAAAGTAGCTGAAAAAAGCTTTGAAAATTGTTGTAATACAAAATTGTTTTACACTATAGTCACAATTTATTCACACGCTTTTGTGCATTGGCGCTATACTAGACTTGTACCAGAAATGAAGCCGCATCATTTTCTGGTATTTGTTCTACCTCCTCAATATACCCCTCAGGTAAAACGAAAAAGGATTCGGTCGATCGGACCGAATCCTTTTTCTCGTAAAAAAGTTTTCTGCCACCTTCGTTTCCGGAATATCGCCTGCGTTTCCTGGTCAAAATACGTTTGGAGGTGGCAGCATTGAATCTTCAAAAAAAGGAAAAGCGGAATAAAGGATTCTATATTGCGCTTGGTATCTGCCTGATCGCGGTAGGCACAGCGGCCTGGACGACCTACAGCAGCGTGACGAACTATACAACGCCCAAGAGCACAGAGAGTGAAACGAAAAACGCGAACAACAGCGTGAGCGGTATCTTCGTGGCGGAGTCGTCTGCTCCCGCCTCATC
>DHAI01000088.1:6483-7019 GCA_002397355.1 Ruminococcaceae bacterium UBA4958
CCGTGGCCGCCGCAGAATCTTTCGTCTTACCCGTGAACGGAAAAGTGCTGGAGTCCTTCAGCAAAAAGCCTGTCTACAACAAGACGTTGGGGGACTACCGGGCGCATGTGGGCACCGACCTTAGCGCGAAAAGCGGCGAAGCGGTCAACGCCATCGCGCAGGGCGTCGTGACCGCCGTACGCAGCAACGATCAGTACGGCAACACCGTAATTGTCAAACACGGCTCTCTGGAAGCCTGGTACTGCGGACTGGATAAAATGACGGTAAAAGAAAAGCAGACCATCTCTCAGGGCCAGCAGATTGGGACCGTGGGCACGAACCCTTTGGAAGCCGCGGAAGAACCGCACCTGTTTCTGATCCTGAAAAAAGACGGACAATATATCGATCCCATGTCGGTTCTGAAATAAAAAATTATAATCCTCTATGACAGGGGAAAACATGACTGCCGCACCGGCGCGCTCGGTGCGGCAATTTTTTGTCCGGAAGCTCCCGGCACAGCCGGGAGCTTCTGAAAAGCTTTCGCGGAGAACTTCGGC
>DHAI01000088.1:7272-7701 GCA_002397355.1 Ruminococcaceae bacterium UBA4958
ACATCATTTTTATTCATGATTTATTTACAATTCATCCAACCTCTGTTATCATACGCTTTCTGGGGTCGTGATACAATAAAAGCAGGAAACGAACCAATAGTTTCCAGAAAGGAGATGCGGACTTGAAAAAAAGCAAAACGGTACTCGTCTGCGTGACCGGTCAGCACGATTGCGACAGACTGATCAGGACCGGGAAAAAAATCGCCGACGAATTATCTTTGCCTTTGAAAGTCCTTTGCGTGCAACCTACATCCGCCGGATTTGAAACCGACTGCGAGGAGCTGGAGTACCTCCGCGAAACCGCCCGGGATGCCGGTGCCGAGATGACCGTCTATTTCCACGACGACGCGCCTCTGATGACGGTGAGCGTGGCTAAAAAAATCGGTGCATCCCACATCGTAACAGGAATGGCCGGAGTTCCAGCCAGCG
>DHAI01000088.1:7920-20999 GCA_002397355.1 Ruminococcaceae bacterium UBA4958
TACAATATGTGTCCCGCTGGAAAGGACGAACAGACAGCAAAAGCTCTGATTGCCCAGAACTGAACAAAGCGATCCGATTGCCCCGGCAGACCGTTTTCGGCCTGTTAGGGGCTTTTTTATTTGCAGCCTAGACGGAGAGGTATTTCTTCACGTCGGAACGTTCCAGCTCCGCTATTTTTCCGGAACTGACGACAGCGCCCTTTTGCAGGATCAGATAATGATCCGCCATGGCGCACGCAAAATCAAGGTTCTGCTCCACCAGCAGAAAAGACAGCCGCGTCTCTTCATAAACCCGGTTTAATATCCGCCCGAGCTCCTCCACGATGTTCGGCTGAATCCCTTCCGTCGGCTCATCCAGCAACAAAAGCCTCGGCTTCGTCATCAGCGCGCGGGCCACGGCGAGCTGCTGCTGCAGACCGCCGGACAGAAGGCCGCCCGGGCGGCCGAGATGATCCTTCAAAACGGGAAAATACTCCAGCATCTGCTCAGTCTGCTCCCGCACATATTCCTTATCTTTGACGTCAAGGCAGCCAAGCTGAAGATTTTCCAGCACGGTAAAGCCGGGAAGGATTTCTCGCCCCTGCGGAACATATGCCATCCCCATGCGGCAGCGCTCATGGGGGCGCAGTCTGGAAACGTCTTTTCCGAGGAAACGGATTTTCCCGCCGCAGGGCGGAAGCAGGCCGATCACGCATTTGAGCAGAGTGGTCTTCCCGACACCGTTGCGCCCCAAGATGGCCGTCCGTTCCCCTTCGCCGAGCGAAAGAGTTACGCCGTTCACCGCGCGGCTTTTCCCATAGCTGACTTGTAGCTGATCAAGCTCAAGCACGGCTCTTTTCCCCCTTCCTCTCCGATTTCAAATAGACGCGGACAACCTCCGGGTTATTCTCGATCTCTGAGAGCGGCCCCTCGGCCAGAATATGCCCCATGTGAAAAACAGTGACGGTCTTGGCCACCTGTCGCACAAAATTCATATCGTGCTCCACAACGATGACCGTTCGGCCGTCCTGAAGCTCCTGGATCATCCGCCCGGTGCGGTAGGTTTCTTCTTCCGTCATGCCGGTCGTCGGTTCGTCGAGGATCAGAAGCTTCGGGTCCTGCATGATCAGCATGCCGATTTCCAGCCATTGGCGCTCCCCGTGCGATAGCTCGCAGGCGAGGCGGCCACGCTTTTCCCAGAGGCCGATCCGAGAGAGGACGTCGTCGGCGCGTTCCAGCGCCTCCGACGGAGTGGAGCGGAAAAAGGCCGCGCGCACCGTGTTGAGGTTCGGCGCGGCAAGCAGGAGGTTGTCGGAAACCGTCATGTTTTCAAACAGGTTCGGCCCCTGAAACTTGCGGCCCACCCGGTATTTCGATGCGATCACATGCGGACTTTTCCCCGTAATATTGTCGCCGTCGAAATAAATTTTCCCGGCGGTCGGTTTCACGCGCCCCGTAATGAGCTCCATCAGCGTCGTCTTCCCGGCGCCGTTCGGTCCGATCACAACGCGCAGCTCGCCCCGGCGCACAGAAAAATCGACCCGGTCAAGCGCGAGGAAGCCGCTGAAGGAAACCGAAAGGCTCTCGGTCCAAAGAATATAGGGGTTAGCCACGCTCCTTCACCGCCTTTGCCAGTTTGCCGACGATGCCCTCCGGCGCGAAGAAAACGACGAGGACGATAACGAACCCGAGCAGAAGCTGCCAGAACGCACCGAACTGCTCGGAAAGCATGTTCCCGAGAACGTTGATCAGCATGGCGCCAAGCGCCGCGCCGGTCAGGCTCCCCCTGCCTCCGATGGCCAGCCAGACCACGGCGGCCGTGGAAAACTCGACGCCCACGTCGTTCGGCGCTATCATCCCGTTTACGGGGGCGTACAACACGCCGGCCAGCCCCGCCAGCGCGCCGGAAACGGCAAACACCGCCGTTTTGAACGCCGAGCGGTCGCAGCCCAGGAACTCGATCCGCGTCTCGTTTTCGCGGATGCCGCGCAGGATCAGGCCGAAGCGGGAATTCATAAGGGCACGGCAGAACAGGTAAACGAGAAGTACCGCCGCAAAGACGAAATAATAGCTCTGCGTAAGCGTAAGCGGCTCGCCAAAAAGCGCCAGGCCGGGAAGGTCCCCGATCCCGTTGAAGCCGCCGGTGTAATCCTGCCGGCTGTTCAGGAACAGCGTGAACACCTGCGCGAGAGAAAGGGTAATCACGGAGAAGAACACGCCCCCGACCTGACTGGTAAACAGAAACCGCCCCAGCAGCCAGGCAAGCAGAGCCGGCAGGAGAATACCTACAAGCACCGCCGCCCACGGACTTGTAATCGCCTGCAGCCACAGGGGCATCTGCGTGATGCCGCAGCGCTCCATGAACTCGGGAACGCCGTTTTGGGCGGAAAGGCTCAGCGCCATGACGTAGCCCCCCATGCCGAACAGAACCGCGTGGCCGAGGTCCATCAGCCCGGCGTAGCCCCACAGGATATCGAGCGACCAGGCAAAGATCAGGAAGACCATATACTTTTCAATGAGCTGTGTATAAAAGAGCAAGCCGGAAAGCGGAAACAGACCGAGAACAAGGAAAAGCGCCAGATCGAGCTTCCGGGTCATAGGAAGTTTCAGCCGCTTCATCGTACTACCGCCTCTCTTTCGCAAACAAGCCTTCCGGCTTGAAGCGGATGATGGCAATGATGATCAGGAAAACGAGGATATTTGCAATCACGTCGTTGGAAAGGCCGCCCAAAAGGGCGGAGGACTCCCCCACAAGGAGCGAACCGACCGTCGTGCCGAAAAACGAAGCGACTCCGCCGACGACGGAAGTCAGAAAAGAATAGACGAGATAAGGCCCGCCCATAAACGGCGAGACACTTTTCACCGGAGCGGCAAGCGCGCCGGCCAGGCCGGCCAGGCCGCTCCCGAAAGCAAACGTCAGCGTATCCACGCGCGCCGAGTTGACGCCGAGGCATTCCGCCATGCTGCGGTTCTGCGTCACCGCGCGCACGCGGCGGCCGAACCTCGTCTTCTTCAGGAACACCACCGTACCTGCCAGCACGGCGGCAACGAAGAGGATGGTAAAGATATTGTAGAACGGCACCACGACATGCCCAAGCGAAAAATTGCCTTCCAGTGGGATGGCGACGTACTGCGACTGGGCGCCGAAAATCAGATTTACCGTCTGCTGCAACACCACCGAAATGCCGAACGTGGCAAGCATCGTCTCCGCGGGCTTACCGGTCAGCCTGCGAATCACCAGGATTTCCAGCACGGCGCCGGCCGCTGCCGCCGCTGCAAACGCGGCGGGCAGGGCGAGCGCGAAACTGAGGCCGGCCTTTTGCGTGACGCAGAAAGCCGTATAGGCGCCGATCATGATCAATTCGCCGTGTGCAAGATTGATGACGTTCATCAGCCCGCAGATCACAACCATGCCCAGCGCGGCGACAAGGATCAGTGCGGAGGAATTCAAGCCGTTGAGAAGGAGAGCAAAAAAGCTGTCCAAAACCGTCACCTCATCCTAATTATGGTTTTGGCGCAATTGTCTGATCGGACTGATAGATCACGTTGATCTCGCCTTTGTCATCCACCTTGCCAATGCGGCAGTAAAGACTGGCATGGTGATTGGAGGCGTCAATCGATATTTTCCCGGACGGGGAATCAATCGTCAACCCGCCGAACGCATCGATCACGTCTTGCGTCTGATCCGGATTTTTCGCCTTTTTCAGCGCTTCGCCGAGGAAAAGGCCGCCGTTGTAGCCGCCCATCACGGCGTAGGAAGGCTCCGTGCCGTCTTTAATTGTCTCGGCATACTTTTTTACAAACTTCTCATTGATTGTATTCTTGATATTTTTAAAATAGTCCACGCAGATGAAGCTTTCTTTCGCCGCCGCCGGGCCGATCGCCTTCAGGACCGTCTCGTTCGTCGTCAGGCTCGCCACGGTGGCCTTCAGGCCGTAAGCGCTGTACTGCTTGTAGAACGCGACGTTGCTGTCGCCGGTCAGCGAAGTGTAGATCACGTCCGGGTTCGACGTCTTGATTTTATTGAGCACGGAAGAGAAATCGGTGCTTCCGTAGGGAACGTATTCCTCACCCACCACGGAGCCTCCGTTTTTCGCGAGGTATGTCTGGGCCAGTTTGTTTTCCACGCGCGGATAAACGAAATCGCAGCCGATGAGGAAAAATTTTTTCCCCACATTCTTGACGAGCCAGTCTACGAAAACCTCGGCCTGCTGGTTCGGAATACAGCCGACGTACACGATGTTTTTCGACTGCTCCTGCCCTTCGTAGGACTGCGGATAAACGAGCAGCGAGTGGTTCGACTCCACAACGGGTTTCACTGCCTTGCGCGCCGAGGAGGAGCAGGTTCCGACGATCGCCACCACTTTGTCGTCGAGGATCAGTTTGCGCGCTTTGTCGGCCGCCCGGGCGGGGTCTGAGGCATAGTCCGCAAAAACCGTTTCGATTTTCCTGCCGTTGATGCCGCCGTTCTGATTGATCTCGTCGATCGCGAGCTTCGTCCCGTTGTAAAGCTGCTTTTCGCTGACGGAGGTAACGCCGCTCAGGGAATAGAGCAAACCGACCTTAATCGGTTTTTCGCCAGAGCCCTTCTGCTCCGTTCCGCAGCCGAAAAGCGCACAGGAAAGCGCTATGGAACATGCAAGCAGAGAGCACCAGAATTTTTTCATACTACCATCTCCAGACTATAAAATTCTCCAGCGTGTGGATTCATTGTCTGCTGGCATAATATTCAGTCTGGCAGAAAAACGTGCCGTCCGGGCCGTCGTCCCCCCCCAAGGCGGAATCCTTTGGGTACAACCTCCGGCGGCGTGCGGTCCGTCCGTATTTTTAAAAAATCGCAGCGTCATTTTTTTTGGCTGGAAAATTCTCATATATATTTGATTTCCGAGAAAATACAGGAATGTATATCCGGCTGTTTTCAGGGCAACTTATGCAAAAGGAGGGATATGAAAATCCCGCCGTTAAGCAAAGGAGGGAATATTAGAATGGATCAAATTGCTTTGGCGATCCTGATTATCGGCGGTTTAAACTGGGGCTCAATCGGTATTTTCGGCTTTGACGTTATCGGTTGGATTTTCGGCGGGCAGCTGACCATGGGCAGCCGAATCGTTTTCGTAATAGTCGCTCTCGCAGCGCTGTGGTGCATCCGTCTTCTTTTCCACGACCACGACGAGGAACCGGTTCATAGATCATCCGGCGAAGTCAAAAACGGAATGTAAAAGCTCAAGATAGCCAAAAAGAAAGACGCCGCCACTTCCTGAGTACCGGAAGAGCGGCGCCTTATCTTAAATTGTAACGCGAATCCCCCGTTATGCCGGGGTTTGAAAAAGCTCAGGTCTTAAGGAATAGCCGGCGAGGCCTTCATTTCACCGCGCCGTTATTCCGCCGTCCGCCGGTTCTGCTCATAAATCAAGCGGAGCCCCTCAAGCAGGAGCGTATCGCAGTGGATGATCTTCCGCCGGCACTGCTGGATGATCTCCTTCGCTAGGCCGCCCGTCGCAACCACGCTGCATTTCTTTCCGAGCTCCTGCTCCATGCGGTCGCAAAGGCCGTCTATCATGCAGGCCGCGCCGGTAATCAGGCCGGAACGCATACATTCCGCGGTGCTGTTTCCAATGACATGCTCGGGCGCTTCCAGACTTACGGAAGGGAGCTGCGCGGTGCGGCCGGTCAGCGCGTCCAGCGAAATCCCTACGCCCGGGGCGATGGCGCCGCCGAGCATCTGGTGATTCTCACTCAGGACGACGAAAGTGGTCGCCGTGCCCATATCCAGAATGATGCAGGGCCCCTGAAACATCGCCGCGGCGGCCACGCACCCGACAATCAGATCCGCACCGACGATCTCAGAATTCTGCACATCCACCGTGATTCCGGTTTTCGTCTTCGGGCCGACGCAGATAATTTCGGCGTTCGTAAGCTTGCGCACCGCTTTCACGATAAACCGGTTGACGGACGGGACAACGGAACTGATTGCCACGCCGTCGATTTCCTCGGTGGAAAGCCCGTAAAGGGCGAGGATTTCGCGCAGCTCGATTGCGTACTGATCCTCCATGCGCATGCGGTCGGTGGCCATGCGCGAAACAAAGAGCAATTTTTTCCCCCGGTAAACGCCAAGCGTAATATTGGTGTTGCCGATGTCAAGGACAAGAATCATCTGAAAAGCTCCCACCGGCGGTTGATTTTTTCCGTTTTGCGGACGCAAGGCGGAAATTTCCGCGCGGCCCGCTCTCTCCGCAGGCCGATCATATCGGTGGTATTATATCAGATCGAAGGCCGAAATGCAAACGATCGTTTGAATCCGCCGGGCTTATCCCGCGGGAAAAAAAAGGCGTACCGCGAGCGTGGATAGGATACACGCGGTCAGATCTCCCACGATGGCGGCGGGAATCGTATGGCGTGTTTTTTTCACGCCGACCGAGCCGAAGTAGACCGCCACGGCGTAAAACGTCGTCTCCGTGGAACCGGAAAGAACGGAGGCGACGCGCCCCGGGAAGCTGTCAGGGCCGCAGTCGCTGAAAATCTGGGTAAGCACGGCGGTCGATCCGCTGCCGGAAACAGGTTTGACCAGTACGAGCGGCATCACCTGCGAAGGCAGCCCGAGCGCATGCGCAACCGGCGCGAGAAATGCGGAGAGCAGATCCAGCGCGCCGGAAGCGTTCAGCATGGAAACCGCCATGATGAGTCCTACGAGTGTAGGCATGATCTGTATCGAGGAACGCAGGCCTTCCTTTGCGCCGGATATAAACGTATCAAACACAGGGACGCCGTGCAGGAACCCCGTAAGTACAATGGCCGCCACGACCAGCGGAACCACCCATGCGCCGAAATCAGCCATGGCGCCCCCTTTCCATCAGCTTCGCGGCCGTCAGCCCCGCCGCAAGCGCACCCGCAGACGTGAGCCACACGGCGGGCAGGATGTCAAACGGGGACTTCGCGCCGTACTGCGCGCGCAAAGCCGCGAGGAACGTGGGGATCAGCTGGATGGAAGCCGCGTTCACCACAACGAACGTCGCCATGTCGTTGTCCGCCGTATTCGTGGGGTTGCGTTTTTTCAGTTCCTTCATAGCGGCGATTCCGAACGGTGTAGCCGCATTCCCCAGGCCGAGAAGGTTCGCGGTGATGTTCATGCAGATTGCCTTGGCGGCGGGACCGTCCTGGGGGCAGGATGGAAACAGCCGCCGGACCACCGGTCTGAGCGCTCTCGCAAGCGCTTTCGCGGCTCCCCCCTCCTGCGCGATTTTCAGCAGCCCGGTCCAGGCGCACATCATGCCCGTCATACTGATTACAAGCGTCACCGCGTTTCCCGCTCCGCTGACTACGGCGGCGGACAGTTGCGGCATCCTCCCGGTGGCCGCGGCACAGAGGACGCTGAAAAAAATAAGGAAAGCCCAGAGATAATTTAACAAATCGTTCATCTTCTTCCCTGAAAGGCCTTGTATAATCCTAAAAAGCCTTGTATAATATTTATTCAGTTTTATGGCGAAATAATACTTTACACATCTTTTTTTTATATCGGATTGACACGAGCATGCGGCCATATTACAATTTTAGTATCGAAAAGAGCCGTTTCATGCAGAAAGGATGCATCTAATGAAATTCACAGGGATTGTGCGGAAAGTAGATGAACTGGGGCGAATTGTTCTTCCAAAGGAACTTCGTAGCACGCTGAACATCAATGAAAAGGATTCGCTTGAGATCTACGTTGACGATGACCATAGAATCATTCTGAAAAAATACGAACCTGCCTGCATCTTCTGCGGCAGCATGAATGACATTATCAGCTACAAAGGCTACAACGTCTGCCGGGAATGCCAGAAAAAGCTGAGCAGATTATTCACGGATAAGGATTAGTCTCTTACATAAAATAAAAAAAAGCGGCGCGCCCCGTTCGGTTCAAAAATCCTCCGGCGCACCGCTTTTTTTATGCTGTCCAGCCGCACGAGCCGGAAACGGCGGAAATCCGCGCCCGGCTCATGCGGCATATTATTTGTGGAATTTTTCGACAATATCCTTTACCGCCGCCACGACATAATCCGATTCTTCCTCACTGAGCGTCGGGTAAAGCGGAAGCGAAACGATCCGCTCAAAATGTTTTTCGGTATTCGGGAAATCGCCTTTTTTAAAACCGAACCTCTTGGTATACGCGCTCATATCGGTGACCGGAATAAAGTGGACGCTCGTGCCGACATTGCGTTCGTTGAGCTCGCCGATGAAGCGGTCTCGGTCGATCGTGAGAAGCTCCGGGCGGATTCGCAGAACGTAAAGGTGCCAGGAATGCGTCGCGTAATCCGGGACGAACGGTGGCTCCACCGCGTCGATCTTCGCAAATTCGCGCTGGTACTTTTCCGCGATCTTGAGACGCTTGGCCTGCATTTCCTCAAGGCGGGAAAGCTGAACGAGGCCGAGCGCAGCCTGAATATCGAACATATTGTACTTGAACCCCGGCTCGCAGATGTCATAGCGCCAAGCGCCGCCCTTCGCATAGCGGTTCCAGGCGTTGTGGCTCATGCCCTGGCCGGCCCAGATGCGCGCCTTCGCGTCGATTTCGTCGCTGTCCGTCACCAGCATGCCGCCCTCGCCCGTCGTGAGGTTCTTGGTGGCGTAAAAGCTGTAGGAAACCGTCCCCTTCGGCCTGCAGCCGATCAGCCGGCCTTTATAACGGCTCTCCAGCGCATGGGCACCGTCTTCCGAAACGAATAGTCCGTACCGGTCGGCAAGCCCGTAAATGCGGTCGAGGTCGCAGACCTGGCCGCTGTAATGGACCGGCACAATCGCCTTGGTCTTCGGCGTGATCTTCTTCTCAACCTCGTCCGGATCGATGCAGCCCGTGCTGGAATCGATATCCGCAAACACCGGCGTCGCGCCGCAGTGGATGATCGTGCTGGCCGTGGAGGCGAACGTCATCGGCGTCGTGATGACCTCGTCCCCCGGCCCGATCCCCGCGGAAAGCAGCGCAACATGGAGCGCCGCCGTACAGGAATTCATGGCCACGGCGTGCTTCGCGCCGACATGCGCAGCAAATTCCTGTTCGAACTTTACGGTGCGGGGACCTTTCGCAACCCACAGGGAACGCAGGGTATCGTCCACCTCATGGACCTCGGCCTCCGTCAGATCCGGCAGGTTATATGGAATAAATTTGTCTCTTTTTTGAAACTGGCTCACGATTTTCCTTTCCTTTCCCTTTTATGGGGAGCTTTCGCCCCCAGCCTTCCGCTTGTCCGCCTATGGGTGGAAACGGCTGAAAATCCGGTATATTATGACCAGGATAACGAAAAATATGATAGCGCGATTTTCCTGCAAAGTCAACGAAATGTATCGGGAATCGGCCTTCACAGATTGACGGAAGTGTGCCTTGGCGATATAATATATCAGTTATCGGTCGTAATTTGAATTCAACGGGAAGCGGTGGCGCAACTGTGGACGATGGAAAAAAATATTTTGTCCATCCGACCGCCTGTGTGGACGACGGCGCGAAGATCGGCGAAGGGACGAAGATCTGGCACTTCTGCCACATCAGTTCCGGCTGTGAAATCGGTGAAAACTGCACCATTGGGCAGAATGTGTTCGTGGCGCCGGGTGTGAAAATCGGAAAGAACTGCAAAATTCAAAACAATGTTTCCGTCTACGAAGGGGTGGAACTCGGCGATTACGTTTTCTGCGGCCCTTCCATGGTGTTTACCAACGTGCAGCGTCCGCGGTGCAGGTACCCGCAGCGCGGGGCGCGGTTTTACCTTTCCACGCCCGTCGGCGACGGCGCGAGCATCGGCGCGAACGCAACCGTCGTCTGCGGCCACAGGATAGGCCGCAACGCCTTTGTGGCGGCCGGAAGCGTCGTGACGAAAGACGTGCCGGACCACGCGATCGTGATGGGCTGCCCCGCGCGCATCCGCGGCTGGGCCTGCGAATGCGGCGAAAAGCTCGGGGACAGCCTTGTCTGCCCCAGGTGCGGCAGGCGTTACGCTCAGGGGGAAAACGGCCTGAAGGAGGAAAAAAAGTAAAATATGGAAAAAATCGCTTTCAACGACCTTGAGGCGCAGTATCGCTGCTTGAAAAAGGAAATCGACGCGCAGATCGCGGAGGTTCTCGAAAACGCACATTTTATCTCCGGCCCGCAGGTGAAAGAGCTCGAAAAGGCCCTGTGCGCCTATACCGGGCGGAAATACTGCCTGGCGACAAGCAGCGGCACCGCGGCGCTGCTCATTCCGCTCATGGCCAAAGGCATCGGCGCGGGGGACGCCGTGTTCGTCCCCGCATTCACTTTCTTCGCTTCCGCGGAGGTTGTCAGCCTCGTCGGGGCGACGCCGGTTTTCTGCGATTGCGAGGAGGATACGTTTGCCCTGGACCCGAAATCCCTGCTGAAGCAGCTTGAAAAGGTCCGCCGGGAAGGGAAGCTCCGCCCGAGGGGCGTTGTGGCGGTCGATCTGTTCGGCCATCCCGCGGATTTCCCGCGGATCGAAGAAATATGCCGGGAAAACGGCCTGTTCCTTCTCGAAGACGCGGCGCAGGGCTTTGGCGGAGCGATCGGCGAGCGGAAAGCCTGCTCGTTCGGCGACTGCTCCGGCACGAGCTTCTTTCCGGCGAAATCGCTCGGCTGCTATGGAGACGGCGGCGCGATCTTCACCGACGACGAAGCGCTTTACCATATTATGGAGTCCATCCGCGTCCACGGAAAAGGCTCCATGAAGTACGACAATGTGCGCCTCGGGCTGAACGCGCGCCTCGACACGCTCCAGGCGGCCATCCTGCTGCCGAAGCTGCGCGCCTTCGACAGGGAAAACGCTCACCGCAACCGTGCGGCGGAGCGCTACGCAAAGCGGCTCGGCGGCAGGTTCGCCGTTCCCGCGGTTCGCAAGGGCTTTTCTTCCAGCTTCGGCTATTACACCCTGCGCGCCAAGGATTCCGCAGAGCGCACGAAAGCGATGGACGCTCTGAAAAACGCCGGCGTCCCTTCGATGATCTATTACCCGAAGCCCCTTCATTTTCAGAAGGTATACGAGCCTCTCGGATACCGGAAGGGCGACCTTCCCGTTGCGGAAAGGCTTGCGGAAACGGTATTCAGCCTTCCCATGCACGGTTATATCACGGACGACGTGATCGATTTCATATGCTCCGTTCTAAATCAAATCTGAGGAATTCGGAGGAACAAAAATGTCGAATATCAAATCGGAACTTCTGGGCAAGATCAAGGACAAATCCGCAACCGTCGGCATCGTGGGCCTCGGCTACGTCGGGCTTCCGCTCGCAGTGGAATTCGCCAAGGCCGGCTACCGCACCATCGGTTTCGACGTACAGGCAAAGAAAGTCAACGCCGTCAATTCCGGCCGCAATTATATCGGCGACATCGTGGGCGACACGCTGAAGAACATGGTGGACGGCGGCAGGCTCTCCGCTACCTCGGACTTCGCCTTCATCAAAAAAGTGGACGCCGTATGCATCTGCGTCCCCACGCCGCTCGACAAGTACCAGCAGCCGGACATCAGCTATGTGAAAGGCTCCACGGAATCCGTCGCCGAATACGTGCACAACGGCATGGTCATCATCCTGGAATCCACCACATACCCGGGCACCACGGAAGAACTCCTCAAGCCGATCCTGGAAAAAGGCGGCCTGAAGTGCGGCGAGGATTTCTACCTCGCTTTCTCGCCGGAGCGCGTCGACCCGGGCAACAAGCAATATAAGACGAAGAACACGCCGAAGGTCGTCGGCGGCATCGGCGGGGACTCCACCGAAGTGGCGGCGGCGCTTTACCGCAGCGTGCTCGCCGGCGGCGTTTACGAGGTTTCCTCCCCCGCCGTGGCGGAGATGGAAAAGCTCTTGGAAAACACATACCGCAACATCAACATCGGTCTCGCCAACGAAATGGCCATCATCTGCCACCGGATGGGCATCAACGTCTGGGAGGTCATCGAGGCCGCCAAGACAAAGCCGTACGGCTTTCAGGCGTTTTATCCGGGCCCGGGCCTCGGCGGGCACTGCATCCCGCTGGATCCGTTCTACCTAGCCTGGAAGGCCCGCGAATTTGATTATCACACCCGTCTGATCGAAACGTCCGGCGAGATCAACACCGGCATGCCGGAATATGTGGTCCAGCGCGCGGCAACCGTGCTCAACCGCGACAAGAAGTCGCTGAACGGCTCGAAGGTCCTCGTGCTCGGCGTCGCGTACAAGGCGGACATCGACGACTACCGCGAGAGCCCGGCGCTGAATGTGATCGATCTGCTTTTGAAACAGGGGGCGGACACGATTTATTACGATCCGTTTATCCCGGAGTACCGCCACAAAGGCAAAGTCCACACAGGCGCAAAGGAACTGACGGACGAAATGCTGAAACAGTCCGACATCGTCGTCATCTGCACGGCGCATTCCTGCTTCGACTACGGAAAAATCGGAAAGCTCTCGCAGGAGGTTTTCGACACGCGCAACGCCATGAAGGACGTCAAGGACCGTTCGAATATCGAGCTGCTGTAACCGGAAATCGCTTTCCCCCGTTTTTCTAAAATGAGAGCGGGGGGAATTTTTTGAAAGGAACAGGTGACTGACCATGAATCAAATCCATCATGCACTAATCGGCTGCGGGCGCATTTCAAAAAACCACATTGCCGCCGCGGCCGCCAACCGCGATATTATGAAACTCGTCGCCGTCTGCGACCCCGTAACGGAACGGGCGGAGGAGCAAGCCGCCGACTACTTTGCGGCAACGGGTGAAAAGCCGGCCGTATATGCCGACTATCATAAAATGCTGCAGGAGCTGGGCGTCGATTCCTGCGCCGTCGCGACGGAGAGCGGCTACCACGCCCGCATCGCCCTGGATTGCATCCGGGCGGGGAAAAACGTGCTTGTGGAAAAGCCGATGGCCCTCTCCACCGAGGACGCGGAGCGCATGCTCACCGAAGCAAAGCAGCGCGGCGTGACGCTCGGGATCTGCCACCAGAACCGCTTCAATCCTCCGGTGCGCCAGCTGCATAAGGCCCTGGACGACGGCCGCTTCGGGAAACTCGTCAGCGGCTCGGCGCGCATCCTCTGGAACCGCACCATGCCGTATTATCGGCAGGCGCCGTGGCGCGGCACCTGGGCGCTGGACGGCGGCACGCTGATGAACC
>DHAI01000088.1:21117-24324 GCA_002397355.1 Ruminococcaceae bacterium UBA4958
ACGGCATCGACCTGCTGCAGTGGTCGCTCGGCGGCGAGCCGGACACCATCATGGCCATGACGGGCAACTTCCTGCGCGATATCGAGGCCGAGGATTTCGGCGCCATCCTGATCCGCTTCAAAAACGGCGCGATCGGCACGGTGGTGGGCACGGCCTGCGTCTACCCGAAGAACCTGGAGGAAACTCTCTCCATCTCCGGCGAAACCGGCACCTGTGTGATCGGCGGGGTGGCCGTGAACCGCATGGAAACCTGGAACTTCGCTTCCGCCGCAGAGCAGGACGCGGAAGTGGAAACGCTCGCGGGGGCGAATCCGAAAGACGTGTACGGCAGCGGGCACACCGCGCTTTACCGCAACTTCATGAACGCCGTGAGCACACACACCCAGCCGCTCGTCGACGGCGAAGAGGGCATCAAGGGCATGAAGATCGTCCTTGCGGCGTACAAGTCCCAAAAGACGGGCCTTCCGGTCAAGTTCGACGATCTGCAGTTCTCCACGCTGGAAATGACGCGCGAAGACGTGAAAGTGAAATAAGGTTATGAAAATACTGACAGTCGTCGGCGCGAGGCCGCAGTTCATCAAGGCCTCCGTCGTCTCCCGGGCGCTCGCCCCGCTCTGCGACGAAGTGATCGTCCACACCGGCCAGCACTACGACCGGAACATGTCCGCCGTTTTCTTCGAGGAACTGAACATCCCGAAGCCGGCTTACAATCTCGGCGTCGGCTCCGGTACGCATGGAAAGCAGACCGGTGAAATGCTCATCAAGATCGAGGAAGTCATTTTCCGGGAAAAGCCGGATGTTCTGATGGTCTACGGCGACACGAACTCCACGCTCGCCGGCGCGCTGGCGGCCTCCAAGCTGCACATTCCCGTGGCTCATGTGGAGGCCGGCCTGCGCTCGTACAACATGCGTATGCCGGAAGAACAGAACCGCGTGCTGACGGACCATATCTCCACCTGGCTTTTCTGCCCCACACGGACGGCCGTGGAAAACCTGAAAAAGGAATCCATCGTGCGCGGCGTCACCGCCACCGGCGACGTGATGCTCGATTCCGTTCTGCATTTTCTGAAACTGGCGGCGTCCAACCCGCAGAAGACGGCGATCTTCAGTCAGCTCGGCATCGCGCCGAAGCGGTACCGTCTCGCCACGCTGCACCGCGCCGAGACGACGGACGGCGGGCTGCCCGCCGTGGAGCGCATCTTCGACGCCTTTGAAGAGCTGCCGCAACCCGTGGTGATCCCGATCCACCCGCGCACCCGGCCGCTCGCCGAGCGTGCGCTCGCCGAACGGGGGTACCGCAACATCAAGCTCATCGACCCGGTCGGCTACCTGGAGATGCTGCTGCTGACGGACAACGCCGTCCAGGTTCTGACCGACTCCGGCGGGCTGCAGAAGGAAGCGTGGTTCATGGGCGTGCCTTGCATCACCCTGCGCGGCGAGACCGAATGGGTGGAAACGCTTGCCGGAAACTGGAACGTGCTGGCAAAGCTTGAGACGGAAGACATTCTCCGCAAGGCGACGGAAATCGTTCCCGACCCCGCCGCGCGCGCGGAAAAGCCGTTCGGCGACGGTCACGCCTCCGAGCGCATCGCCGGCATCCTCACACAGGAAAGGGCGCAGCCGCAATGAATATCGTCTATATCAACCACTACGCCGGGTCCGCGCAGCACGGCATGGAATTCCGCCCTTACTACATGGCAAAACGCTGGGCCGAGAAGGGAAACAACGTGACCGTCGCCGCCAGTTCGTTTTCCCATCTGCGCACAAAGAATCCGGAACTCGGCGGAAAGCCGTACGCAGTGCAGGAGATCGACGGCACCCGCTACTTCTGGATCGCGGGCAACGAGTACCACGGCAACAATCTGGGGCGAATCCGGAATATGCTCTCTTTTCTCCGCGGGCTGAAAAAATACGCGCCGCAGATCACGGCGCAGGGCAAACCGGACGCGGTGATCGCCTCTTCCACTTATCCGCTGGATATTTACCCCGCGCGGAAGATCGCGGAGAAGTCCGGCGCCATGCTGATCTATGAAGTGCACGACCTCTGGCCGCTCAGCCCCATCGAGCTGGGGGGCATGAGTCCCAAACACCCCTATATCCGCGTGATGCAGAAGGCGGAGAACGACTGCTACCGGTACAGCGATGCCGTCGTCTCGCTCCTGCCGTTCGCGAAAGCCCACATGGTGGAGCACGGCATGAAGCCGGAGAAATTCGTCTATATCCCGAACGGAATCGAGAAGTCGGAATGGGAAAAGCCGTTTCACGAACCGCCCGTTTATGCCGAAAAGCTGAAGGAATACCATGACGACGGCTTTTTCCTCATCGGGTATGCCGGGGCGCACGGCATCGCAAATGCGCTGGACAGCTACGTGGAAGCCGGCGAAAAGCTTCGCGGCAAAAAGGTCAAATTGATCGCCGTCGGCCCGGGACCGGAACGCAGCCGGCTGATTGCGAAAGCCCACGGTCTCGGTTTGGACGGCATCGTGGAGTTCCTGCCGCCGGTAAAGCGCGGGCAGGTTCCGGAGCTTCTGAGCCAGTTCGACGCGCTGTACGTCGGCCTGCAGCGCCAGCCGCTTTTCCGCTTCGGCGTGAGCCCGAACAAGCTGATGGACTATATGATGGCCGGCAAGCCCGTCATCTTCGCAATCGACGCGCCGAACGACATGGTCGCCGACGCGAAATGCGGCATCTCCATCCGGCCGGAGGACAGTTCCGCCATCGCGGACGCCGCGGAAAAGCTGGCGCGGACGCCGCCGGACGAACTGCGGGCCATGGGGCAGCGCGGGAAAGCCTATATCCTCGCCCACAACGAATACGACGTGCTGGCGGAACAATTTCTGGAGGTGTTCCGTATGCCGCGCGGAGCGATATGATCCGCGAAGAATTGCGGGAAACCGCCGTGCGGTATCTGAACCGCTCTCCCCTGCTCCACGCCGATATGCTGGACAATATCGCCCGCGGCAAGGCGGACATCCTGCGGGCGGACGAACACGGCGTGCTCCAAAAAGTCGGCACGCTCCTCATGATGAGCGCAGATTCAAAGCATGCCGCGCAGGAGTTGCTCTGCAGTTTAGAGGAAGCTCCGAAAAGCCTGGAAGTCCACCGTGATATCTGCCGCGACGCCGCGCTGAAAATTTTCGGCATGTCGGTCTTCATCAGCTGCCGGCAAGCGGTCTGGTCGAAAAGGGTTCCCCTCTCCCCTGTTCG
>DHAI01000088.1:24506-26951 GCA_002397355.1 Ruminococcaceae bacterium UBA4958
CAGTAGCGGAGATACGGACTCTGGACAAGAACTATCTGCCGTTCGTTCAGCAGCATTACGACCTGATGGATGATCCGGATTACATCTCCTTGCGGCTGAGCACCGGGGATTTTCTCGGCGCGTTTTTCGACGGACATCTTGCAGGGTTCATCGGAACACACGACGAGGGTTCCATGGGCATGTTGGAAATTCTGCCGCAGTACCGGCGGAAGGGAATCGCCTCGCAGTTGGAAACGGCGCTCGCAAATCGCCTGCTTGCGCGGGGGCGGGTTCCTTTCGCGCAGATCGAAGCGAAAAACGAAGCTTCCCTCTCCCTCCAGAGAAAACTGAACTTTGAACTTTCAAAAGAGAAAATTTACTGGCTGGACCCTGTCTCCTGATCTTCGCCGCTGAAAAACGCGCTCCGCCCTGTTTTCATCGCAGGAACGGGGCGCGTTTTTCTGTCAAAATCAGGCTGTCATCAGTCGGTACATCGCTTCCAGGCAAATCTGAGCGTGCTCCATGAAACGGCCGAGGTCGAGGAATTCGTTTCCGTTGTGAATATGGTTGTCCGGTTGGCCCGGGAAATCGGCGCCGAAAGCGACGGCCCGGCCGGGAATATCCCTTGCATACGTTCCGCCGCCCGTCGCGTAAAGTTCCGCGGGAACGCCCTCCACCGCCCGATAGGCGTCGGAAAGCAGGTGAACCAGCGGATGATCCTCCGGAAAGTACAGCGGCGCGTTATGGTCGGCCATTTCCGCTGAAACGCCGGCTTTTTCCGCCCTGCCGCGGATAGTATTGAAAATATCCCGCCCGTTTTTCGTAACGGGATAACGGATGTCTATGGACGCGCTCGCCGCGGAAGCGTTAAGCCGTACGATGCCCAAATTCAGCGTCAGGGTGCCGGACGGTTCGTCGCTCATCTTGACTCCCAGGGAGGTGCCATCCGTTTCCGTTCCGATTGCCCGATTCAAGAAACCAAGGAACGGGCCTAGTTCTTCTTCGGAGAGGGCTTGTCCGAGAAGACGAACCAGATGGGAAGCCGCGTTGAATCCGAGCTGCGGCTCGGCGCCATGGTGTGCCTTGCCGATAGAAATCACTTTTACGCCGTCGTCCGCCCCCTCAAAACGGAAATCGCCGTCCGTTCTCCGGGCGGCCTTTTTCAATCTTTCGAGGAAGTCGCCGGCAACGAGCGCTTCAGCCTCAGCCGGAACCGCGTTGACAACCGTCCCGGCGGAAAAGCTGCGCACAATCTCACCGGGCTCGCGTTTTCTCCGGAACCCGACGCGGAGAATCCCTTTTTCCCGGTTGCAGATACCGTAAGAGCTGTCCGGCGTAAAGGCCATCACCGGAAGCGGTTCGGACTTGAAATACATCGCAAGATCCTCGCTGGCGATCTCCTCGCCCGCGCCGAAGATCACACGCAGCTTCCGCTTTCCGGTCACGCCGGCGTCTTTCAGCGCCTTCAGCCCGTAAAGCGCGGCAACAGCCGGTCCTTTATCGTCGGACGTTCCGCGCCCAAAGAACAGATTTTCTTTCCGCGTAAGACGAAACGGATCCGTTTCCCAGCCGCTGCCGGCCGGGACAACATCGACGTGCGCCACAACCGCGGCATATTCGTCTCCGGTTCCGTACTCCGCGTGGCCCGCATAATTCCCGACATTTTTTGTGGTAAATCCCAGTTCGGAGGCAATTTTCAAAATTTCATTGAGTGCGCGTGCAGATTCGCCCCCAAAAGGTTTCCCTTCCTCAGACGGACCGCATACCGATGGAATCGCAACCATGCGCGCAAGAGCTTTCAGAATCTCATCCTGATAAGGGAGAATATTCTTGCCGAACACCATATTGCTTCGCACTTTCCTTCCTCCATGCTTTCCTTTTATTTACACCACGATTATACCACGAAAATTCTTTTGAGAAAAGCTGAAATTTACGGTCTGCAAGATACGAATAAATTCCGGCCCTCCGCAAATACTGAACATGTTTTAGTGGAGGTGAACGAATGAAAAAAGGAATGATGCTTTTCCTTACGGGCGGGACCTTATACCCTACGCTTGAAATACTCTGCCGGGGAAAAACAGATTTTTCCATGGCGCTTGCGGGGGGATCCTGTCTTTGTCTCATCGATCGCGTGTGCAACGAAAGGCTTGCCAATATGCCGCTTCCCGTAAAATGCTTCGCAGGTTCCGGTATCATTACTGCAGTGGAATTTGGCACGGGTCTGGTCGTCAACCTGCTTATGAAGATGAACGTGTGGGACTATTCCAACCTGCCCATGAATATACTTGGGCAGATCTGCATGCCGTTTTCCATCCTCTGGTATTTGATTACGATTCCCGCCATGGGGCTATGCAGCGCATTCGACAGGCTTGCTGCCAAGAAGTAATATTTCCGCGGAACCGCCCATCGGCCTCCGCGGTTTTTTACTGACAAGATCCACGGAAAAGAGTACATTTTTGCCAGAAA
>DHAI01000114.1:0-3433 GCA_002397355.1 Ruminococcaceae bacterium UBA4958
CGCCGCCGAAATACATGGTGAACACGAACATGCCCATGAAGAAATTCCGCATCACGAAGTCCTTCCGGGAAAGCGGGTACGCGGCGCAGACCGTCATGACCAGATTGATGAGCGTCCCCACGGCGGTGTACAGGATGGTGTTCCCGTAACCGATCCAGATGCTCTTGTACCGAAGGATCTCCTCGTAGCAGTTGACGTTGAACCCGACGGGCAGGAACCACATCTGTCCGTTCCACACCGCGGAGGGGTCGCTGAACGACGCGCTCAGCATGAAGATCAAAGGCCACAGGAACACGGCGAACAGAAGGACCATGATCGTGATGTTGACCGCGTCGAACAGCCTGTTCCCGCTCAGGCCAGGATCAGCGTCGCGACGACCACCGCCGCGATTCCGCAGAACACCGGGATCAGGTTTTTCCGCACGAGCTCCAGCGGGCTGACGTCGCAGATCGCCGCCGCGGGAATCACCGCCCAAGGGATGACCGTGCCGCCGCCGATCCAGATCGTAAGGATCTGCCCCATGCCCGCCAGCATCTCCTTGTTGATGGGCAGCGCCTCCGAAAACGTCCCCGCCGTCGCGCCGATCAGCGGCAGGCCGGCGAACCCGGAGCCGTCCAGCCCCGTGATGACGGAGACGGCCGCCTGCGCGAGGACGACCGGGAACTTCGACAGCGGCGCGTTCTGCGCGAGATAGCCGCCGATGTCGCTCAGGAAGCCCGTCGCGCCCGCGCCGTACACCGCCTGCGCGGCCTCCCGCGCGCCGAGGAAGAAAAAGCCGCCGATGACGACGACCGGGACGAAGATCTTGATTCCGAACGCGAATCCTTCCTGGATGTGCTCCTCCACCTTCTCGAGCATGCCTTTCATACCGGAGCCGAGCAGGTCCGCGAGGATCAGGACGACGAACGCCGTGCCGCCGATCAGCGCGGTGGCGTCGCCGCCCTGCAGGTTCCGCGCCAGCATCAAGGCCGCGTCCCCGACGAACGCGGCGGGGGCCAGGACCGCCATGCAGACCGCTCTGGCGCCGACGGCGGCGCCCTCCGCGCTCTCCCCTTCGTCCCGCGCGGCCCGCTCCCCGTCGGAGCGCCGCATATCGCGCCGGAACATGAGGAACGCTACGGTCACGACCGTCACGCTCATGATCACCCACAGCGGGAAATAACCCGCGATCAGCTCCGGGATGCCGGTGCCGGCCGCCTTTGCCGTGATGGTCGGCGCGCCCTGGATGAAAAAGTCCCCGGACAGCGCCATGCCGTGGCCGAACAGATTCATGACGACCGCGGCCCAGAGGGGCGGAATCTCCGCGCCGGCCGCGATCGGCAGCAGCAGCGGGCCGACCAGCGCGTCGGCCGGCGACGGCCAGATGCAGACGGACACGAGGAAGATCGCGGCGCCGATGACGAAAAACGCCGCGCTCCGGCCGCGCGCGATTTTGCGCAGCGGACGGACGATCAGGCGGTCGGAGCCGATCTCCCGCAGGGCCTTGGACATCGCGACGATGAGCGCGATGACGACGATGATGCCGAACAGCTCCCTGCCCGCCCAGACCAGTGTGTTGAACAGCGCCTGCAAAGAATTCAATACGCTTCCCGTGACAAGATACGAAACCAGCAGAATGCCCGCCGCGCAGGGCACGACGATGCTTTTCCTGAACAGCATCAGGACGATGAACCCGATAATGAGCGCCAGGTAGACAATGTGCGCCGATGTCAGTACGATCATATATTCCCTCCGTGATCCTTTTTTCACAGCAGATTATGCGATCCGGAGGAATCCTGTGTGCGCGCCGCATATAATCCTAACGTGCGGCAACGGAGGGAGCGCCGCGGACGGCGGGTTTTCTCCCGGCGGCCGGCCCGAAAACGCTCTCATTTTTCATTTTTTTTTAACGAGGTGGTTCTATGTGCGGAATAGCTGGGTTCAGCGACTTTCAAAATGATTTTTTATTGGACGCCGACAGGTGGAAGCGGGTCCTGGTGGACATGCGCACCGCGATCGCCCGCCGCGGGCGCGACCAGACCGGCGAATATCTGCGCGCCAACGTGGGGTTTGCCCATACGCGGCTTTCCATCCGGGACATTCCGGGCGGCCGCCAGCCGATGGTCCGGAGCGCAGGCGGCGCCGACTACGCCATCGTCTACAACGGCGAGATCTACAACACGGACGAACTGAAACCGGAGCTGCAAAAGGCCGGGTACGAGTTCCGGACCACGACCGACACGGAGGTCATCCTGTACGCCTACATGGAATACGGGGCCGGCTTTGCGGAAAAGCTGAACGGGATTTTCGCCGCCGCCGTCTGGGACGGCAGGCTGGAGCGCCTGGTGCTCTGCCGCGACCGCGCGGGCGTGAAGCCGCTGTTCTACTCCATCCGGGACGGCGCGCTGATCTTCGGGTCCGAGATCAAGGCGCTGTTCCGCCACCCCGCCGTTACCCCGGAGGTGGATATGGACTCCTTCCGGGAGATCTTCGGCATGGGACCCGCAAGGACGCCGGGGTGCGGCGTCTTCAAGAATATCCGTGAGGTCAGGCCCGGCTGCCTCGCCGTTTTCTCGCGGGAAGGGTTCCGCGAAACGCCCTACTGGACGCTTCAGGCGCGCGAGCATACGGACGGCTATCCCCGGACCGTGGAGACCGTGTCGTACCTGGTGCGCGACGCCGTCGCCCGGCAGATGGTCGCGGACGTTCCCGTGTGCACCTTCCTTTCCGGCGGGATCGACTCCAGCATCGTGACGGCGCTGGCCTCGAATTACCTGAAGAAGAAGGGCGGGAAGCTGAACACCTTCTCGTTCGATTTCGTCGAGAACGACCGGTACTTCAAGGCCAACTCCTTTCAGCCGGAACGCGACCGGCCTTACGTGGACCGGATGCTGAAGGCCTACGACCTGAACCACACCTACCTGGAGTGCGACGACGCCGGCCTGGTAGACACGCTGTTCGACGCCGTGCGCGCCAAGGACCTGCCGGGGATGACGGACGTGGACGGGTCGCTGCTGTACTTCTGCGCGCTCGTCAAGAAGCACAACAAGGTCGCCCTGACCGGCGAGTGCGCGGACGAGATCTTCGGCGGCTACCCGTGGTTCTACCGCGAGGACCTGCTGAACGCCGACGGCTTCCCCTGGTCGAAGGACCTGTCCGCCAGGACCGTCCTGCTCGGCGAGGACTTCATCAAGCGGCTCGACATCGACGACTACGTCCGCTTCCGGTACCGGGAATCCATCGACATGGTCCCCCGCCTCGACGGCGAATCGGCGGACGAAAAGAGACGGCGGGAGGTCAGCTTCCTGAACATGCGCTGGTTCATGCAGACGCTGCTGGACCGCATGGACAGAACCAGCATGTACAGCGGGCTGGAGGCGCGCGTCCCCTTCGCCGACCACCGCATCGTGGAATATCTCTACAACGTCCCCTGGAGCATGAAGTACCAGAACGG
>DHAI01000114.1:3621-5425 GCA_002397355.1 Ruminococcaceae bacterium UBA4958
CTGCTGCACCGCAAAAAAAGCCCCTATCCCAAAACGTACAGCCCGAACTACGAGCGGCTGCTGAGCCGCCGGTTCGCCGACCTGCTGAGCAGCCCGGACGCGAGGATCGCCCCCCTCGTCGACCGGAAAAAAGCGGAAAAATTTCTCTCCTCCCCCAAGGATTACGGAAAGCCGTGGTTCGGCCAGCTGATGGCCGCGCCGCAGATGCTGGCCTACCTGCTGCAGATCGAGTACTGGATGGAGCTGTACCATCTTTCGGTCCCGTAAGGCCCGGCGCGGCGCGCGGGGCAAAAAAGGCCGGCAGACACGCGGTCTGCCGGCCTTTTTCCAGTTTTGTGTCCAGGAACTGCCACGCCCCGGTTCCGGCGCGCGGCCGCAATCACTTCCCGTCCAGGAACACCCTTTTCACGGCTTCCAGATACCCGTAGCCGTTTCGGTCGTCCGGCTCGAGGTAGCTCGTCTCCGTCCACTCGTTCCAGCTGTTCAGCGTGACGAGCGGCGGCTGAGCGGGGTGGCCGTCGGCGTAGTCTTTGGCCATGCGCAGCCCTTTCTCGAAATTTTCGGGCGTGTTGTCCCTCACGATGCCGGGGCGGTACTCCGTGAAGCGCGGGTTGTTGTCCCAGCCGACCGAGACGTGGGGATAATACGGAACGGGGCTTTTTTCTCCGATGCGCTTCCATTCCGCCCGAACGTCCGGCAAAATATCGAGGTAGCCGCGGTCGATGTCCACGAAATGCACGAACTGATAGTGCGTCAGGCTGTCGTAGCCCAGCTTCGCAATCAGGCCGTAGGCGGAAACGTCTTTTTTTCCGTCCACGCCGCTCAGGTTCAGCGCGTTTTCGCTCCACATCGTCATCTGCAGGTGGAGGCCCTTCAGGCCGGCTTTCACCGTCTGCTCCCGGAACCAGTCGAGCGCCGCGCGCGTCCGCTCCACCCCGCCGAGGCCCCGGATCAGGTTCAGCGTATCGTAGATCATCAGAACTGGTTTGCCGTCGATGGTGTAGTAATTCGGCAGCTTAAAATACTTGTCGATCATCCGCAGCGCGATCGTCTCAAATTCCTCCCGCGTCACCGCCCCGCCCCAGATGCGGGTGTTGTCGTGCGAGGTGCGGATGTCCCACGCGCTTGTCGCGTCGTGGTTGGCCCACATCAGGTAAAATTTCACGCGCCCGTTGTTCTTCGCGCGCAGGTAGCCGTTGTCGAGGCACTGCTCCAGAAACGGCCTGTGGTCGAACCAGTACCAGTCGTAGATGAAGACGTTCACGCCGTGGTCGGCCGCGGCGGCGATCTCCATCTCCATCACATACGGGTCCGCCTCGTTCGCATAGCCCCAGAGCGGCCTGCGCGGCCAGCTGTGGCCTGGCGCCTTCTTCACCGCGTTTTTCACGGACTGCCACTCGCCGATGCCCTCGGGCCAGAAAATGCGGGTGCGGGGCTCGTCGCCCGTATAGGCGGGCCAGATATACGCCGCCACGTCGTATTTTTTCGTCTGCATACGGATCATGCTCCTCTTGTTTCAGCCGCCGCGGGCGGCAAGATTTCCGGCTTTATCTTATCCCTTCACGCTCCCCAGGACAAGCCCTTTCATGAAATATTTCTGCAGGAACGGGTAAACCGCTAGAATCGGGACCGCGGCGATGAAGATCTGGGAATCCTTGAGCGTCCGGTCCGAAATCCGGGAGAGCATCTGCAGCTGCTCTTTCGTCGCGTGCTGGAGCGCCTCCACGTTGGTCGAGACGATCAGGGACTGCAGATAAGTCTGCAGCGGATAGTTCTTGGGATCCTGCATGTCCTGACGGACGAC
>DHAI01000033.1 GCA_002397355.1 Ruminococcaceae bacterium UBA4958
TCCGGGGACACGCTCGACCTTTCCACCGTCCCGGGACGCAAGGTGGACAAGCACAGCACCGGCGGCGTGGGCGACAAGACGACGCTGGTCGCCGCGCCGATCGCCGCCTCGCTCGGCGTGAAGGTGGCGAAGATGAGCGGCCGCGGCCTGGGGTACACCGGCGGCACGCTGGACAAGCTCGAATCGATCCCCGGCCTGCGCACCGCGCTCGGCCGGGAGGAGTTCCTCGGCCTCGTGCGGCGCGTGGGGCTCGCGGTTTCGGGGCAGACGGGGAACCTCGACCCCGCCGACAAGAAGCTCTACGCCCTGCGCGACGTGACGGCCACGGTGGACAGCATCCCGCTGATCGCCTCGAGCGTCATGAGCAAAAAACTTGCGGCGGGAGCGGACTGCATCCTGCTCGACGTGAAAGCCGGCAGCGGCGCGTTCATGAAGACGCTGCCGGAGGCGCTGGAACTTGCGCGCGCCATGGTGCGGATCGGAAGGGACGCGGGGCGCCGCACCGCGGCGCTCGTCACGGACATGGACGCGCCGCTGGGGTATGCCGTCGGCAACGCGCTGGAGGTGGCGGAAGCGTGCGAAACCCTCCGCGGCCGCGGGCCGGAAGATCTGACGGAGCTTTGCGTGGAGCTTGCCGCGGGCATGCTTTCCCTCGCGGATTTCGGCGGCATGGCCCGGTGCCGGGAGCTCGCGCGGGGCGCAATCGCGTCCGGCGCGGCGTTCGCCAAACTGCGGGAATTCGCCGCGGCGCAGGGCGGCGACGTGTCCGTGCTGGACGATCCCTCCCGGTTTCCGCACGCCGGCTTCCGGCGGGAGATTCTCGCGGATCAGGGCGGTTTCCTCTGCGCGATGGACACCGAGCGCGTGGGGGCCGCGTGCGTGGAGCTCGGCGCGGGGCGCGCGAAGAAGGACGACGCCGTCGACCCCGCTGCGGGCATCCTGCTGCGGCGGAAGCCGGGGGACCGCGCGGAGAAAGGGGAGCCGCTCGCCGTGCTTTTTGCTTCCGACGAGCCGAAGTGCCGCAGGGCGGAGGAGATTTTCCGCGCGGCGGTCCGGTTCGGCGCGCGGCCGCCGGAGCCGCGCCCGCTGATCCTTGCGCGCGTGCCCGCCGGGGGTTGAAGAGTTTTTTGGGGGGGCCGTTTCCCGGCGGAAGGGAGCGGCCCCCGTTTTCCTTTTCGCGCCGCCGGGCGGGCGTTGCCCCGTTCCGGGGTAGGCTGTCATAAAAAAAGCGCCCGCGGCCGGTCAGAGGACCGTTTTCGGGCGCGGGGTCAGAAAGAAGGGGCGGCGGAATTTGACAAAAGCGGTTTTTTTGGATTACACGGGAACCATCACGCGGGAGGACAGCCCCGACGTGACGCGGATGCTGGACCGCCTTTGCAGGAACAGCGACTGCAAAGACGGGAAAAAGCTTGCGCAAGCGTGCTGGCGGTTCGTCAGGGCGCGCGAGGCCGGGAGCTGCGGAGCGGATTTTATGACGGAGGACGAGATCGTGGACCGGATGCTGCGCCGGCTGGAGAAGAAATTCCGCCTGCGCGACGACAGGACGGAGCTCCACGCGCTCTTTCAGAACCACTGGAAATACGCCCCGATTTTCGACGACGTGAAGGGATTTTTTGAAAAATGCCCCGTCCCCGTTTATCTGGTGACCAACAACGGCGCGCAGTATGTGAGAGCCGCGATGCAGCGGAACGGGCTGCATCCCGCCGCGATCGTCTGCGGCGACATGGTGAAGGCGTACAAGCCGCGCCGGGAGATCTTTCAAAAGGCGCTGGAGGTCAGCGGCGTGTCCGCCTCGTCCGCCGTGCATGTGGGCGATTCGGTCTCTTCGGACGTGAAGGGCGCGCTCTCCGCCGGCATCCGCCCCGTGCTGCTGAACCGAACCGGGGCCGACGTGCCGGTTGGCGTGGAAAGCGTTTCCCGCCTGCCGGACGTGCTGCCGCTGCTCTGACGGGCCCGGCGGAGAATTCGCGGGGCCCGAAACTTTTCGTTCCGGAGCAGTTGCGCGGCGGCCCGTGAAAAGCCTACTCCATATATCCGCCTTTCATCGGGGAAGCGGCATGCTGTGCATAAAAATGCAGTACCCCGGTCGGGTAACGCTCCGGTTTGGGGCGCCATTCCTTTTTGCGCCGGGCGAGGATGGCGTCTATTTCCGCCGGCGTCTTCAAAACGCCTTTCACTCCCACGATGCGGAGAAGCCTGCCCGGAATGTCCACCTCGATCAAGTCGCCCTCCTCGACCAGAGCGATAGGGCCTCCGGCCTGCGCTTCGGGCGAGACATGCCCGATCGCGGGGCCTTTGGAAGCGCCGGAAAACCGCCCGTCCGTAATCAGAGCGATTTTGCTGCCGAGTTCCGCGTCGGAGGAGATCGCTTCCGTGGTATAAAACATTTCCGGCATCCCGCTGCCTTTCGGCCCTTCGTAGCGGATGATGACGGCGTCGCCGGGTTTTATGTCATGGTGCAGAACGGCGTTGAGGGCGTCTTCTTCACAGTTGAACGGGCGGGCTTTTAGAACGGCGTGGAACATTTCCTTTGGAACGGCGGAGTGTTTCACAACCGCGCCCTGCGGCGCAAGGTTTCCCTTCAGGATGGCCACCGTGCCGTGCCTGCCGAGCGGGTTGTCGAAGGGGGATATGATGTCTTCCCGCTTCAGGTTCCATTTTTTCAGAGACCTGCCGCGCCGCTCGTAGAAGCCGCTGTCCCTGAGTTCCTGCAGATTCTCGCCCACGGTTTTCCCCGTGACCGTCATCGCGTCGAGGTGGAGCATCGATTTTATCTCTTCCATAATGCGCGGCACGCCGCCCGCATAAGAGAAGAACTGGGCGGGCCAGCGGCCAGCCGGCCGGATATTGAGCAGGTAATGCGCGTTTCGGTGCATGCGGTCGAACGTATCTGCGTCCAGGTCGATTCCAAACTCGTGGGCGACGGCGGGAATATGGATGAGGCAGTTGGTGGAGCCGGAGATTGCCGCGTGGACCATAATCGCGTTTTCAAAGCTTTTTTCGGTCACGATCTGTCTCGCCGCCACACCTTCCCTTGCCAGCTCAACGGCGCGTTTTCCCGCGGCCTGCGCGGCCGCCGCGAGCTCTTCTCCGGCGGCAGGCATGAGCGCGCTGCCGGGGAGCATCAGCCCCAGTGATTCCGCCATGATCTGCATCGAGCAGGCCGTTCCCATAAACGAACAGGCGCCGCAGGAAGGGCACGCATGTTTTTTGTAATAGGCGAATTGCTCCTTCGAAATTTCACCGCGCTGGAACATCGCGCTGTAGGCTCCGATTTGCTCGAGAGTAAGCAGGCCGGGGCCGGCGTCCATCACGCCGCCGGTGACGACGATGGCCGGCATGTTGACGCGGCCGATCCCCATCAGAATGGCCGGCACGCTTTTGTCGCAGGTCGCCAAAAACACGCCGGCGTCGAAAGCGTTGGCGTTGGCATGGATTTCGATCATGTTTGCAATCATGTCCCTGCTTGCCAGAGAGTAATTCATGCCGTCGTGTCCCTGCGCCATGCCGTCGCAAATGTCCGTGACGTAATAGCGCGCGGCTTTCCCCCCGTTTTCAGCGACGCCTTTTTCCGCGGCATGCGCGAGGCGGTCCAGATGGGCGCTGCCCGGGTGGCTCTGGCCGTAGGTGCTTTCGATCAGGATCTGGGGCATCTCCAGTTCCTCTTCCGTCCAGCCCATCCCCAGATGCAGCGGATCCATTTCCGGTGCAAGCCGCCTGATCTTCTGGCTTTTTAATTCATGAATCAAGGCAAACCTTCCTTTCGGCATCGACTGTGAATTTCCGTCTGCGAAACAGCGGTAAGCGTTTTGCGGCCGCCGGGATTCCGGGCGGACAACCGTTTTTATTTTATCATGGGCCGAACGATTTCATTTCCGTCTTTGGAAATATTTGCGGATGAAATATGTCGGCGTGCAACTCCAACCATGGCAATAACTGTTCAGGATGGTGCTTCCGTATGGCGAAAAATCCGGATCTTCCGGATTGTAAACTTCCCAGTAGGTGTCGGCGCCGTCCCGGATCATTCCGCCCCAGTAATTCTTGATGAGATCAACGGCTTCCGCTTTCATTCCGCATTGCAGCAGGGCTTCCGTCATGTAATGATACATATAAGGCGTAACGAGAGGGATGCCGGCCTTCTTTTCCAGGACTCGTTTGCAAAGCTCTCTGTTCTTCTTGTCCGGCATCACACCTGCCAGAACCATCCATATCTGCGAGACGGAGGATACCTGACGCTCCGTCCCGCTGACGAATAGACCGATTGAGCCTTTCTCGAAATTTCGGAGAGCAAGAAGTAGTGCAATAGGCTGAAATCAAAGAATATCGTGAGCTTGCTGATTATGCCGCTTGCCGCTGATAAAAACGCCGCCGGAATTGTGCTGGCGGGAGATTGCCGATGGCGGCATTCCGGCGCTGACGGTTATAAAAGGCTTCAATATATTCAAAAATGGCGGCTTGTGCCTGCGCTCTGGTTGAGTAATGCTCGTGATAAACCATTTCCAGCTTGATCGTGCTGAAGAAGGACTCGGCGCAGGTATTATCGTATGGCGTGCCTTTTCGACTCATACTTGGAATGATATGATTTTGTTTTAAGAGCTCTTGATAGTCCGTACTGGCATATTGAACTCCCTGGTCGGAATGATGGATCAGGCCGGGCCCCGGCTTATATCGCCAGATTGCGGCATTCAGCGCTCGTTCGCACAGAGCGGCGTCGATCCGGCTGCCGGTAGAAAATCCGACAATTTGCCGATCGAACAAATCCTTAAGGACACACTGATTTAATCGGTGT
>DHAI01000008.1:0-3154 GCA_002397355.1 Ruminococcaceae bacterium UBA4958
CGCCGCCACGGCCGCGTGCAGCGTGCCCGCCGCGTTCGCGCTGCAGGCCGTGTCGCCCGGCGCGCCGGCGCGGCTCGGCATGGCCGCCGCGCTGACGGCCTGCAATTCCGCGCTGTATTCGCGCGCGGAGGAGTATGCGCCGGAGCACGTGTTCCCCGCCGTGCTGGCGGACGCGCTCGGCTGCTCCGCCGGCTTCGCCGCGGCGGCGGGAGCCGTCTCGGCCCTGCGCGAGCTCTGGCTGACGGGCGGCCTGTGGAACGCCGGCTCCTACGGCGGCGGCGTCGGGGCGGGCCTGGACCGCCCGTTCGCGGGCTTTCTGCTGCTGGGGCTGCTGGCGGCCCTTGTGCAGCGCGGGAATCTGCGGCGCGCGGAGCGCAGCGGACGGGAGGGTTAGCCGATGTTTGCAAAAATGCTGGCCGCGGCCCTGCTGGCCCTGACGGCCGACAACCTCTTCTTTTCCGGCGGCGTCGGATTCAGCAGGGCGCTGCGCGCCGCGCGGCAGCCCGCCTCGGTGGGCGTCTACGCGCTGTTCGTCACGGCGTTTTCGCTCGGCTCGGCGCTGGCCGGCCACGCGGTTCTGCCGCTTCTGCCCGCTTCCGGGCCGGTGGTTCCCGCCGCCGTGATGGCCGCCGCCGCCGGCGGCATGTATCTCGTGGCGGCGGCCGTGCTGCGCGCGGCGGTTCCCCGCTTTTTCGAGGCGCGCGCGCAGCTTCTGGCGCAGGCCGCCGCGAACAGCACCGTGGTGGCGGTCGCGTTCTCGCAGGAGGCGCTCGGCCTCGGGTGGTCCGGCGCCGCCGGCTTCGCGCTGGGAACCGGCGCGGCGTTCCTGCTCGCCGCGCTGCTGCTGGAGCGGGCGCTGAAAATCTGTTCCAATCCGGATATGCCCCGGGCGTTTGCCGGCCTGCCCGGCGTTCTGGTATATATCGGCATCCTTTCCATGGCGTTCGCCGGCTTTTCGGGGAATGTATTTTAAATCGTTTTGGGGATGAGAAAATCATGCGCGAGGTTGCGTTTTACGACAATGCGGAGGACGACCTGCTGAAGTTTGCGGTCGTTGCCTGCCGCTACCGGGGGAAATGGGTTTTCTGCAAACACCGGGAGCGGGACACCTGGGAGATCCCGGGCGGACACCGGGAAAGCGGCGAGAACATCGAGGCCACGGCCCGCCGCGAGCTTTACGAAGAGACGGGGGCCGCGCGCTTCCGCCTTTCCCCGGTGTGCGTGTACGGCGCGAAGGAGGAGTCCGGCGGCGAGACGTTCGGCATGCTCTACTTCGCGGAGGTTCAGGAATTCTTCGCGCTGCCGGATTTCGAGATGGAGCGCATCGGCTTTTTCGACGCGCCGCCCGAGGCCCTGACCTATCCGGATATTCAGCCGGCGCTGCTGAAAAAGGCGGAGGAGACGTTCCGCCCGGGGGAATAACCCTCCGGGAGGGCGCCCTCCCCCGCCTCATGCCGTTTTTGCGTTCAATACTTGATGGAAGAGACGAGGGCTTCCGCCTCGCCTTTCTTCGCGGTGGTCGTCTTGCAGAGGACGGCGGTCTTGTCCATCCGCACGATCAGGCAGTAGATCTCGCCGTTCGTCATCTCGCATTTGTTGTAGACGTCGGAGTCGACGACGGTCTTCACGGAGCCGCTCAGGGCGGACTTCTGCTCGTTGTACCAGCTCAGCGCGGAAGAGGCGCCGGAGAACGTGAGGAAGCTTGCCTGCACGTCGGTGCCGCCCTTTGTGGCGGTCAGCTCTTTTTCCGCGCCGGCGCCGCTCCCCGAAGAAGCGGAGACGGCGTAGCCCGCGCTCTTCGCCTGCTTCTGGAAATCGTCGGCCGTAACGGGCTGGCGCGCCGAGCATCCGGCGCTGGCGAGCACGGCCGCCGCGGCGAGCAGGGCGGCGCAGGATTTCACAAAACGATTCATCGGATTCCCCTCCCGAGAGATGTTTTTCAGTCGACAGGAACAGATCGGCCGATTCCGGACTGGAACCATTATACCTTTCCGCGCGCCGCCGCGCAAGACTTTCTTTTCCCCGGGAAACGCGGGGCGGATTTTTCGGAAAATATCGTCATTTGATTGCAAAAAGAAACGGCGGTGCTATAATAAAACAGTAAATTTTCGCGGGAGGAGGAGGGGCTCCGGGAAAACTCCCCTGTTGTTGACCGCGGAATGAAGTGAAAGGATGGGACAGAACAATGTCCGACGAGGTACTGAGCCAATTCACACCGGAAACGAAGGCCGAAAAGCCGAAATACGTGGGCAGAAAGCTGCGGATCGGCATCATCGGCACGGGATGGATCGCCGAGAGCCATATCGAGTGCTACAAAAAAATGCCGGACGTGGAGGTCGTGGCGGGCGCCGATCTCATCCCGGGCAAGGCGGAAAAGTTCTTCCACAGGTACGGCGTGGAGGGCGTGCGCTGCTACCCGGACCATAAAGCCATGATCGACGCGGAGAAGCTGGACGCCGTGAGCGTCTGCACCTACAACACGCAGCACGCGGCCTGCGCGATCTACGCGCTGGAGCACGGTCTGAACGTGCTGCTGGAAAAGCCCATGACGGTCACGCTCGACGAGGCCGCCGCCATCGTGCGCGCCGAGAAAAAGAGCGGCAAGCTGCTCTCCATCGGCTTCCAGCCCCGCATGGACGAGAACATGAAGATGATCAAGAAGATCGTCGGTTCCGGCGAGCTGGGCAAAGTCTATTACATCCAGACGGGCGGCGGGCGCCGCCGCGGCATCCCGAACAGCACGTTCATCGAGAAGAAGACCGCCGGCATCGGCGCGCTCGGCGACATCGGCTGCTATTCGCTCGACATGGTCCTCAACGCGGTCGGGTACCCGAAGCCGCTCACCGTGACGGGCTACACCTCCAATTTCTTCGGCACGAACCCGAAGTACAACAACCCCGCCGACGCGGCGCGCTTCAACGTGGACGACTTCGCGGCGGCGTTCGTCCGCCTCGAGGGCGGCATCATCCTCGACTTCCGCATCGCGTGGGCGATGCATCTTGACACCCCCGGAGACACCGTCCTCCTGGGAACGGAGGGGGCGCTGCGCATCCCCTCCACGGAGTGCTGGAACGGCAGCGTCGGCGGCCCGATGAAGCTTTACAAGGACGTGGCGGGAAAGCAGACCGAAACGGTCATCCCGCTCTGCGACGCG
>DHAI01000008.1:3372-3543 GCA_002397355.1 Ruminococcaceae bacterium UBA4958
ATCGACGGCATCGAGAGGTCCGCGGCGCTCGGCCGCGAAGTCGAGATCAAAATCCCCGAGCTCTGATTCCCCGGCGCGGCGGGCGCGGGCGCGCTTCTGAGGGCCGCTCTGCCTGAAAGACATCAAAATCGGAGGTGCTTTTGCAGAATGTATCAGTTTGAAAAGAGAATC
>DHAI01000010.1:0-3069 GCA_002397355.1 Ruminococcaceae bacterium UBA4958
GTGGAAAAGGACGACAAGAGCAAGGAAAAGATCCTGGACATGACGATCGAGGAGCTGGACCTTTCCGTCCGTTCGTTCAACTGCCTGAAACGCGCCGGTATCAATACGGTTGGGGATATCATCAGCAAGTCCGAAGAGGACATGATGAAGGTCCGCAATCTTGGACGCAAATCCCTTGAAGAGGTTGTCTGGAAGATGGCCTCGCTCGGTTTTAACCTCCGTAAGGACGACGAATAACCGCCCCCAAACCATGGGAAAGGAGTGAAATACGATGCCCGGAACCAGAAAGCTCGGAAGGGCCACCGACCAGAGAACGGCAATGCTCCGCGCGATGGTTACTTTTCTTTTAGAAAACGGAAAAATCGAAACGACCGTTACCCGTGCCAAGGAGGTTCGCTCCCTGGCGGAGAAGATGGTCACGATCGCGAAGCAGGATACGCTTGCGAATAAACGCCTCGTTTTCGGTTTCATCACCAAGGAGAATGTCGCGCATAAGCTTTTCGCTGAGATTGCGCCGAAGTATGCCGACCGCAACGGCGGCTATACCCGCATCACAAAGATCGGGCCTCGCCGCGGCGACGCTGCCGAGATGGCGATCATAGAACTGATCTGAACAAGTTACGCGCTGTTTTTCAGCCGCAGCGGTGCAGGAACCTTCTGCACCGCTGCTTTTTTTCCCCCCCGGAACGCACCGCCCGTTTGCCCCCGGCGCTCCAACCGGCCCCGCCCCGCCGAAAGAAAAGGGCGAAACCGGAATATTCTTCTTCCGTTGGAAATACAAATGAAACGGATGAAAGTGCGGGAGGGAGAACGGCAATGAGGATATTGAGAGAGGGTTCCACAGGAAGCGACGTGATGGAACTCCAATCCGTTCTACGGAAAATGGGGTACTACGGCAGCACGCCGGACGGTGCTTTCGGGCCGGACACGGCCCGCGCCGTGCGGGAGTTCCAGACGTGGCGCGGTCTCACGGCCGACAGCGTCGTCGGACCGGCGACCTGGAACGCGCTGCATCCGTTCCTGCTCGGTTACGACGTCTATGCAATCCGGCAGGGCGACACGTTTTTCGGCGTCGGACAAAAATACGGCACGGACCCAGCGCTGATCGCTGCGGCGAATCCGGGAAGGGATCCGGACCGCCTCATGATCGGCACGCGCATCATCGTGCCGTTTTCCTATGACGTTGTTTCCACGGACACCGCCTATACCTATGAGGTCCTGACGCGCAACATCCAGGGCCTGAAAGCGCGCTACCCGGCGCTGATGGTGGGTTCGGCCGGTTTCAGCGTCCTCGGGCACACGCTGTTTGCCCTCCGCCTCGGCACGGGACCGACACGCGTCGCCTACAACGCTTCCCACCACGCGCTGGAGTGGATCACGACACCCGTCCTGATGAAATTCGCGGAGGATTATCTGAAATCGCGCGCGCTCGGCAAACTGCTCAGCGGCTACGACACGCGGAAGCTCTGGACGGAGTCTTCCATATGGCTTGTGCCGATGGTCAACCCGGACGGCGTCAATCTCGTCATCAACGGGCTGAGTCCCGACAATCCCTATTATTCCAACCTGATCCGCTGGAACGGCGGGAGCACCGACTTTTCCGGCACGTGGGAAGCGAATATCCGCGGCGTCGATCTGAACCACAACTACAACGCGGCGTGGGAGCAGTCGAAACAGGAGGAGGCCACCCTCGGGATCACCGGCCCCGGTCCCACGCGCTATTCCGGTCCGTACCCGGTCTCCGAACCGGAAACACGTGCCATGGTTTCCTTCACGCGCAGCCGCAACATCGGCCTCGTGATGGCTTACCATTCGCAGGGGCGCGTGATTTACTGGAACTTCATGAATCTTGCCTCCCCGCAGGCGGAGGAGATCGGCAGGGCCCTCTCGCGCATCAGCGGCTATGCGCTGGACGAGGCGACCGGCCCGGCCTCCTACGCCGGCTACAAGGATTGGTTCATTCAGGATTTCCGCCGCCCCGGCTATACCATCGAGGTGGGGAGCGGGCAGAACCCGCTGCCGCTCTCGCAGTTTCCGCAGATCTACGCCGAAAATCTCGGGATGCTTCTGTACGCGGCGCAGGCGACCTGAAAGCCGGCGCCCCTCTCCGTTTTTCCCATTCTGTCAAACGAGCCCGTCCGGTACGAAAGTGCGGGACGGGTCCGCTGTTTCTCCGGTTATACGAAATGTTTGTCTAAAAAGAATGAACATCTGATTACAAATTTGGACTTTCATACTATACTTAACTGCAGAGATGAAAATTAGAGTTCTCATTTTGCCCGACAAAGCGGGATCGTGTTTCAATGGCAGCAGTCAATTACCTATCGGATCAGATGTAATTTGTTCAGCTTCCAGTGAGGTGAGGCAAATATCATATCAATACGATATGACGTTTACAACGTTTGGGCGGGAAATGGTTACAAAGAGAGTCCCACTTGGAGTTGGATTACCGCGAATATAAGCAAAATGAACCCATTGTGCTTAGATGCGAGTGTCCTCAACTTTGAGGGTGACACACGCGATCTTGGACATTCCTTTTTCGCGATTGGTTTTCAGGAGACCTCGTCAGGGAACTATATTCGAGTAGTGGAAGAATGGCATGACGACGTGTCGCACTTTTATAATCAAACGGTGAATGGAGGTCGCATTACAAGCGCTTGGTATTATAGGTGGTAAAGCACATGTCCTAAAGATGCCGGGGATGATGAACGAAATTTCTGAGACGCGAAATTTAAGAAATCGGCAAAAAAAGAGCAAAAGGCACCGCGAGAAGCGGCGCCTTTTGTCATATGCAGTTATATATTATATAAATAATACTATTTGTACGGGAAAACCACCCCTTTCGGGGATTCACGGCGCGGTCGGGCCGGAAGTGTGCGCCGGAACGTTTACAGATTTGATACTGTTTTTTCATATGGGGTATGTTATAATAAAATAAATATTCAAAATGGGATATTGTTTCACGCAGGGCAGGGGGGTGAAGGGAATGAAACGGAAAACATGGATCGCGGCCTGGGCCGCGTCGATCGCCGTGTCGCTTTCCGGCTGCTCGTTCGCCGGGCTGGACGC
>DHAI01000010.1:3226-5645 GCA_002397355.1 Ruminococcaceae bacterium UBA4958
CAGGCGCTGCTGGACCAGACGGCCGGCGGCCAGATCACGCTGAAGTACCCGTCGGAGGGGGAATACCGCTCCGCCATCCTGAAGCACGACATCGGCGGCAGCGGCGCCGACGAGGCCATGGCGTTTTATCAGGAGACCGGCGAGCCGACGGCGACCAATCTCGTTTTTATGCAGAAGGCCGACGACAAATGGAAGGTGATCGGCATGTTCGGCAGCCAGGCCTCACAGGTGGACCGCGTCTGCTTCGGCGACCTCGACGGCGACGGGAAAGACGAGATCGTCGTCGGCTGGGGAAGCAACCTGGACAACAACGGTACGGCGTGCGCCTATTCCTGTAAAAACGGGAAGATGAGCGAAACGAAGCTGTACCAGAATTACAGCGAGCTGGCTGTGATGGACTTCGACGGCGACGGGCGCGACGAGATCTTTACCGCGAGCGTCACGGCGGGCGACCAGCCCGCGCAGGCCAACTTGCTGCGCGTGAAGGGCGAGAACATCGAGTCCGTCGGGAGGGCTCCCCTCGACACCGGCGTGACGCAATATGCCTCCATGAAGCTCGGTCTCGTCAACGAAAAGCAGAAGGGCGTCGTGCTCGACGGTGTGAAATCAACCAACACGATGGTGACGGAGCTGCTTTACTGGAACGCGAAAACAAAAAAACTGGAGGCGCCTTTTTACGACGCGGCTACAAAAACGGCCAAGAGCACGGTGCGGAACACCTCCGTCGTTTCCCGCGACATCAACGGCGACAAGATCATCGAGATCCCCCTCGTTTCGCTGATGCCCGGCTACAGCAGCGCGACGGCCGACGAAGCGGACTACCTGACGAATTGGCAGCGCTATGATACGCAGAGTAACACGTTCGTGCGCGTAATGAGCATGGTGGTGGATTACGCGGACGGCTACCTGCTGTCCATTCCGGATATGTGGTGCGGGAAAATCACGACCAGGGTGGACCCCGCCACGCGTTCCTTTACGTTTTACCAGTGGATGCAGTCGCCGAACAACGCGGCGGGCGTCCTCGGCCCCCAGCTCCTGAAGGTCGAGGTCTTTACAAAAAAGGAATGGAACGCGAAAGCGGACACGGCGGGTTACTTTGAGCTTACGACAAAGGACAACCTCATTTTCGCCGCGCTGATCCCGTCGCCGAACAATTCGCTTTCCCTGACGGAGCGGGAAGTCAAAGAGGCTTTTCAACTGATTCCGCAGGAATAGAACAAATAGGGGGGACCTTTTTGAAAACGATCCTTGTCGCGGAGGATGAGCAGGCAATCCGGGAGTTTGTGGTGATCAACCTGAAGCGCGCGGGTTACGCCACGCTGGAGGCTTCCACCGGGGACGAAGCTCTCGCCGTCTATGACCGCGAGGGCCAGAATATCGACGTCGCCGTGCTGGATATCATGATGCCCGGCAAGAACGACGGTCTCGCCGTCTGTAAGGAAATCCGCCGGCGCAACGGCTCCATCGGCATCATCATGCTCACGGCGAAAACCCAGGAGATGGATAAGGTTGGGGGCCTGATGATGGGGGCCGACGACTATGTGACGAAGCCGTTCAGCCCGAGCGAGCTTGTGGCCCGCGTGGACGCCGTTTACCGCCGGGTGGCGCTGGAGGAGGCGCACGGGCGCGGCGGATTCCGCGAGGAGCTCCGCTCCGGCGACTTCGTGCTCAACCTGCGCAACCGCACCCTGCTGAAAAACGGGAGCCCCGTGGAGCTGACGCAGGTGGAATTCCAGATCATGGAGTATTTCTTTTCCAACCCCGGCACCGCCATCGACCGAACCGACATCCTGCGCCACGTCTGGGGGGAGTCGTACTACGGCGAGGAAAAGATCGTCGACGTGAATATCCGCCGCCTGCGCATGAAGGTGGAAGACGAGCCTTCCAACCCGAAGCACATCGTCACGGTTTGGGGGCTCGGCTATAAGTGGGAAGCGTGATCGCCGCCCCGCGGCGGGAAGCAGGCGGCGCAGGCCGCGCGGCGGTAGAAATGCCCGGGAAAGGAGGGGGAAAAGCGGAATGAGGGGGAAAAGCGGGACGGCGGGCAAAGGGAGCCTCGCCCGCCGCTGGATCGCAAACAGCCTCGGCGTCACGGTGCTGGTCGTCGTCACGCTCATTACGACGCTTTCCGTCGCGGTGAAAGGGTATGTTTACAACGGCATCCAGTCCGCCCTGAACGGCCGATCCGACGAGCTGACGAACATTTTCTCCAGCTACGGGAGAAAATCATCGAAGGAATTTCTGGCCGCCGCGCGCAGTTATGTGGAGGATTTCCCGAACAAGGAAAGCATGGAGCTGATGGTGATCAACCAGGGGGGGCACATCGTGACCACGTCCGTCGGCTTTGCGCCGGACGAGACGCAGGCGATGCCGGATTACAACAGCGCGCTCGCCAGCCCGGACGACTACGGCGCGTGGA
>DHAI01000010.1:5821-6597 GCA_002397355.1 Ruminococcaceae bacterium UBA4958
CCCGTCGGGGCGGTCCGGTACGTCGTGTCCCTCGAGGAGGCCGACCGGCAGATTTTCACGATCGCCGCGGCTTCCATCATGGCCGGCGCGCTGGTCATCCTTTTCGTCCTGCTTTCCGGGCGCTATTTCATCCGCTCCATCCTCATGCCGATCCGCCAGATCGGCGCGACGGCGAAGCGGATCGCGCAGGGCGACTTCAAGGCCCGCATCCAGAAGCAGACGAACGACGAGATCGGCGACCTCTGCGACACCATCAACGATATGGCCAGCGAGCTGGGCCAGAGCGAAAAGATGAAGAACGACTTCATCTCGTCCGTCTCCCACGAGCTGCGCACGCCGCTGACCGCCATCAAGGGCTGGGCGGAAACAATCCAGTCCGGCGACACGGACCCGCAGACCTTCCGGCGCGGGATGGGGATCATCGTGAGCGAAACGGAGCGCCTTTCGGGCATCGTGGAGGAGCTTCTCGATTTTTCGCGGATGCAGAGCGGCCGCATGACGCTCACCATGGATAAAATCGACATCCTCGCGGAGCTGGGCGCGGCCGTTTACATGTTCAGCGAGCGGGCGCGCGGCGAGCAGAAGTATCTGATCTACGACGAGCCGGCCATGCTTCCCCCCGTCCTCGGCGACATCAACCGTCTGCGCCAGGTGTTCGTCAACGTGCTGGATAACGCGCTGAAATATACGCGGAAGGGCGGCACCATCAACGTCACCGCCGAAGAGGACGGCGGGTTCATCCGCGTCGTGATCGCCGACGACGGCTGCGGCATCCC
>DHAI01000010.1:6791-10565 GCA_002397355.1 Ruminococcaceae bacterium UBA4958
TCCGGGATCGGCCTCGCGCTGGCGGACGAGATCATGACGCTGCATTCCGGCAGCCTGGAGATCGACAGCCATGAGAATGTCGGGACGGCCGTGACGATCCGGATCCCGACGTTTCAGAAGCTTGAGAACGGGACGAGGGAAGCGGGCAAGGAGGAAAGGAAACCCCAATGAGCAGAGAACGTACAAAATGCATCACGTCCATCGGGGGACAGGCCCTTGTGGAGGGCGTCATGATGCGCGGCCCGAAAAAGACCGAGCTCGCCGTGCGCTTGCCGGGCGGTGAAATTTCTCGTGAGGAGATGGCCGCCCCTTCCCTGCGGGAAAAAAGCCGTTTCTGGCGCCTGCCGTTTTTCCGCGGCATCGCCGCCTTCGTGGATTCGCTCGCCGTCGGTTACCGTGCGATGATGCGCTCGGTCGAAAAGTCCGGCCTGGACGACGATGCGGCGGAGACGAAATTCGACCGCTGGGTGGAGAAAACGTTCGGCGATAAGACCGCGGGCGCCGTTTCCGCGGCGGGAACCGTCCTCGGCGTCGCGGTCGCCGTCGCTTTGTTTTTCGTGCTGCCGACCTGGCTTTTCAATCTGATCCAGGGCGCGGCCGGGCCGTCGGCCGCCGGCTGGCGGTCGCCGGCGGAGGGGCTGATGCGCATCGCGATTTTCATCGCGTATCTCGCCGCCTGCGCCTCCCTGCCGGATATGCGCCGCGTGTTCCAGTACCACGGCGCGGAGCACAAGACGATCTTCTGCTATGAAAACGACGAGGAGCTCACCGTGGAAAACGTGCGGAAGCACCAGCGCTTTCACCCGCGCTGCGGCACGAGCTTTATCGTCCTCATGCTGCTGATCGGCATCCTGATCGGTTTCCTCATCCCGTTCACCAACCCTTTCGCGCGCACGCTTGCGAAGCTGCTGTGCATCCCGCTTGCGGTGGGCGTCGGCTTTGAACTGATCCGCTACTGCGGCCGCAACGACAACCGTCTCACGCGCTTCATCTCGGCCCCCGGCCTCTGGGTGCAGCGCCTGACGACGAAGGAACCGGACGACGGGATGATCGAGGTGGCCATCGCGGCGATGCGCGCCGTGATCCCGGAGAACGGCGAAGACCGCGTCGGCGTGCCGGAAGGCCGGAAATGAACCTGGGGGAAGCCTACCGGGCGGGCAAACGGCTGCTGTCGGCCGCCGGCTGCGATTCCCCCGCGTTCGACGCCGGCTGCCTTTTTGAGAAGGCGTTCGGACTCGGCCGCCAGGAGAGAATCCTCCGTTCCGCCGAAGCCGCGGACCCGGAAGAGACGGCGGCCTACCTCGCGCTGGCGCGCGAACGCGCGGAGGGAAGGCCGCTTCAGTATATTCTGGGCGAATGGCCGTTCCTCGGTCTGACGCTTGCGGTGGGGGAGGGCGTGCTCATCCCGCGGGAAGAAACGGAGCTGCTCGTGCGCACCGCGGCGGAGCTGCTGCGCGGCGCCGGGAACCCTTCCGCCGTCGATCTCTGCTCCGGCTCCGGGGCGGCGGCGCTCGGCCTCGCGTCCCTTCTGCCCGGCGCGCGCGTCACGGCGGTGGAAAAATACCCGGCCGCATTTTCTTTTTTGCGGCGGAACATCGAGAGAACGGGGCTTTCCAACGCCGTCTCGGCGGTTTCGCTCGATGTTTTCGATCCGGCCGCCGCGCGCGGCTTTTCGGGTTTGGACGCCGTCCTCTGCAACCCGCCTTACGTCCGGTCGGGGGAAATCCCCGCGCTGCAGCGCGAGGTGCGGCGCGAGCCGAGGGAGGCGCTGGACGGAGGGGAGGACGGCCTCCGGTTTTACCGCGCTCTGTCGCGCCTCTGGATTCCCCGGCTGAAGCCGGGCGGGGTGGTCGCGGTGGAGATCGGGGAGGACGAGGCGGAGGATGTTTGCGGCCTCTTTTCCCCCCTCCTGGAGGGAGTCCGCGTCCTGCGGGATTTCAGCGGGCTGGAGCGCGTTGTCGCCGGCAGGAGGAAACGCGGCGCTTCTTGCTTTTCAGCCTGAAATCCATTATAATAAATCACAATGAGCCGAGGGCGGATGTCTCCGCGCTGAGACGGGAGGAACGGTTATGTCGGAAAAAGGTGCGGCTACCAAAAAGCTGACGAAAACGGTTGACACCGGTACGGATAAAAAAACGGCGCTGGAGACGGCGCTCGCACAGATCGAAAAACAGTTTGGGAAAGGCGCCGTCATGCGTCTCGGGCAGAACCGGGCCATGCAGGTGGCGGCAATTTCCACCGGCTCGCTGGGGCTGGATCTTGCGCTCGGCATCGGCGGCCTGCCGCGCGGCAGGATCGTGGAGATCTACGGGCCGGAAAGCTCCGGAAAGACCACGCTTGCGCTGCACTGCATCGCGCAGGGCCAGAAGGACGGAGGCAACGCCGCGTTCATCGACGTGGAGCACGCCCTCGACCCGACCTACGCCGCGGCGCTGGGCGTCGATGTGGATTCGCTGCTCGTTTCGCAGCCGGACACGGGGGAGCAGGCGCTCGAGATCACCGAGGCGCTCGTCCGCTCCGGCGCGATCGACGTGATCGTGATCGACTCCGTCGCCGCGCTCGTGCCGCGCGCGGAGATCGAGGGCGAGATGGGCGACAGCGTGGTCGGCCTGCAGGCGCGCCTAATGTCGCAGGCGCTGCGCAAGCTGGCGGGCGCGATTTCCAAGTCGAACTGCGTCGCCATTTTCATCAACCAGCTTCGTGAGAAAATCGGTGTCGTCTACGGCAATCCGGAGGTGACGACGGGCGGCCGGGCGCTGAAATTCTACGCCTCCGTGCGCCTCGACGTCCGAAGGGCGGAGGCCATCAAGGTCGGCGGCGAGCAGGTCGGCTCGCGCACGCGGGTGCGCGTGGTGAAAAACAAGATCGCCCCGCCGTTCCGCTCGGCCGAGTTCGACATGATGTTCGGCCACGGAATCTCCCACACAGGGGAGGTCCTCGACCTCGGCGCCGACCTGGACATCGTGCAGAAAAGCGGCGCGTGGTACAACTACGGCGATATGCGCCTTGGGCAGGGCCGTGAGAACGCGAAAAAATTCCTCGACGAGCACCCCGAAACGGCGCAGGAGATCGAAGCCAAAATCCGAGCCAGCGACAGCCAAGTGCTTTCCAAGCCCCGTTCTCAGGGAAAATCCTCCCCTTCCGGGGGAAAAGACGAAAAAGCTCCGCCGCCCGAGGGGACGGAGGATTCCGGCGGTTCGCGCTACGGCTCGGATATCGATATTGAGGCCGACGACACATGATTCTCACTTCCGCCGAGCCGCACGGAAAAACACTCGTGACGCTCTTTATCGACGGGGAGAAGGCGTTTGACCTCGACCTGGAGGTTTATCTGAAAGCCGGGCTTCGGCCGGGCGACGACCTGACCGACGAGTTCCTCCACAGGCTGGCCGTTTCCAGCGACGCCCGCCGCGCCGAGCAAAAGGCGCTGAACCTCCTGGCCTGCCGCGCCCACTCCGAAAAAGAACTGGAGCGCAAGCTCAGCCGAAGCGTTTCGCCGGAGGCGGCGGGCAGGGCAGCCGCGAAGATGGCGGAGCTCGGCCTGGTGGACGACGAGCGGTACGCCCGTTCGCTCGCCCGCGAGCTCTTTTCGCGGAAGGGGTACGCCGCGTCCCGCGTGCGGCTGGAACTGATCCGGCGCGGGATCGAATGCGAAACGGCCGGGCGCATCGCGTCGGAAGACGCGCCGGACCCGCGCGCCGCCGCGAAGGGCGTGCTTTCCAGAAAATACGCGCGCTGCCTCGGAGACGAAAAGGGCCGCCGCCGCGCGGCGGC
>DHAI01000010.1:10650-12953 GCA_002397355.1 Ruminococcaceae bacterium UBA4958
GCCGCCGCCGCGCGGCGGCGGCCCTTCAGCGCATGGGTTACCGGTGGGAGGACATCCGCGCCGCGATGCGTGAGATTATATCGGACGGAGAGGAATAAATGTCGGACTCTGTGGGACTTGTCAATCTTGGCTGCGCAAAAAACCAGGTGGACGGCGAGATCATGCTTGCCGCCCTGCAAAAAGCGGGCTTCCGCGTCCGCGACGAGGCGTCGCTTGCGGATGTGGCCATCGTGAACACATGCGCTTTCATCAATTCCGCCAAGCAGGAAGCGATCGACGAGATCCTTGAGCTTGCGCGGCTGAAAGCCGAAGGGAAGATCAAGGCCATCGTCGTGACGGGCTGCATGGCGGAGCGTTACCGCGGGCAGGTCATGCGCGAGATCCCGGAAGTGGACGCCGTCGTCGGCATCGGCGCGGATTCGGATATCGCCGCCGTGGTGAAAAAAGTCCTCGGCGGGGAGAAGGCGGAGTCGTTTCCGGAAAAGACGGAGCTTCCGCTCTGCGGCGGGCGGCTGCTGCTCACGCCGAGCTGGTCGCCGTACCTGAAAATCGCCGAGGGGTGCAGCAACCGCTGTTCCTACTGCGCCATCCCGATGATCCGCGGGAAATACCGCTCCCGCCCGATGGAGAGCGTCGTGGCGGAAGCGGAGCGCCTTGCGGCGAACGGAGCGAAAGAGCTTGTGCTCATCGCGCAGGACACCACGCGTTACGGCACGGACCTGTACGGAAAGCCCGCGCTCGCGGAACTGCTGCGCCGCCTCTGCAGGGTTGGCGGCGTCGAATGGCTCCGCGTGCTGTACGCCTATCCGGACGGGATCACGGACGAACTGCTGCGCACGTTCGCCGGGGAGGAAAAGATCGTGAAGTACATCGACCTGCCGCTGCAGCATTGCAACGCGGAAATCCTGCGCTCCATGCGGCGCGGCGGGGACCGCGGGGAGATCGAGGCGCTGATCGGGAAGATGCGCGCCGCGGTGCCGGGCCTCGTCATCCGCACCACGCTGATCGCCGGGTACCCCGGCGAAACGGAGGGGCAGTTCGACGAGTTGTGCTCGTTCGTCCGGAAAATGCGCTTCGAGCGCCTGGGGTGTTTCGCCTATTCGCAGGAGGAGGGAACGGCTGCGGCCGCGCTCCCCGGCCAGATCGACGAGGCGGAAAAGAGGCGCCGCGCCGAAGCGGTGGCGGAGATTCAGATGAATCTCATGCAGGAGATGGGCGAGGCGATGGCCGGGCGCACGCTCCGCGTCCTCACGGAGGGCTTCGACCGGTACGCCGGCTGCTGGTTCGGCCGGTCGTATATGGATTCGCCCGACGTGGACGGAAAGGTCTATTTCAGGGCCGAAGGGGAAAAACCCGTGCCGGGCCGGTTTGCCGAGGTTATGGTTACGGACTGTATAGACGGAGACCTGACGGGCCGTACCGTCGGGTAAAGGGAGGCGAGCCTATGAATCTGCCGAATAAACTGACTCTGCTCCGGGTGTTCCTCGTCCCGGTCTTCGCGGTTTTCACGCTGTATCCTCAGATCCCGCTGAACTACATATGGGCGTTTCTCGCGTTCGGCACGGCGTGCCTGACGGACCACTACGACGGGAAAATCGCGCGGGAAAGGAACCTTGTCACGAATTTCGGGAGATTCCTAGACCCGCTTGCGGATAAGCTGCTTGTCATCACCGCGCTCGTCTGTTTCCTGCGGCTCGGTTTCGCAAACGTATGGTGCGTGCTCATCATCATCGCACGCGAGCTGATGGTGACTTCCATCCGCCTGCTTGCGCTGGAAGAGGGAGGGCGCGTGATCGCCGCGAACCGCTGGGGGAAGGTGAAGACCGTCAGTCAGATGGCAGCGGTCCTGATGGTTCTGGTTGCGCACGGCGTGCTGGAGATCATGTCGTCCCCGGTGGTGCCGCAGGTGGTGCTGACGGGCGGCGACGTGATGATCTGGATCGCCACGGTCCTGACGGTAATTTCCGGAACCGTCTACGTGAAGGAGAATATCGGCCTGATCGGCGCGGAAAAATAACGGTGGCTTTACAAAAGGAGAATTCCGTACTATACTGTTTCCGGACAGATTTCTATCACACTCGGCGGACGCCGGGCTTATAATATAACTGAGTTTCCAAACGCTGGGATCGGAAGAAGTATCCGCGCCGAAAGGGTATCAGAGAGAAAGCGCCGACAGGCTGCAAGCGCTTTTTATTCCTTTCCGCGGAGAAATGCATCCGTGAGCGGGCGGGGGGAAAAAATCCCCGCACGGCCGGCCTCCGTTACAGGCTGCAATGAGCGAAAAACCGGAGTGGAACCGCGGA
>DHAI01000045.1:0-165 GCA_002397355.1 Ruminococcaceae bacterium UBA4958
CCGTCCGAAGCCGTCGTCGTGATGGTCGCCGTCCCCTTGCCGACGTTGTCGATCCGGTACAGGTAGCCGCCCGTCGTTGGCTTCAGGTAAGAGACGGTGACGGCGGAGGGATTCGACGAGGCGGCCGTCGGGATCTGGGGATCATCCGTCGTGATCTTATAGATA
>DHAI01000045.1:412-1818 GCA_002397355.1 Ruminococcaceae bacterium UBA4958
GAAACGGATCTTCCGTCCCCCGCCGTGGTCGTAATGACGGCGCTGCCCTTGCCGACGTTCGTCAGCGTAAACAGAAAGCCGTTGTAAATCGCCTTCGGCCCGGAAACCGTCACCACGGACGGATTGGACGACGTAGCCTTCGGCGGGTAGGTATCCGGCGTAGTGATTTTATAGGTGTAATTGCGGTTTGTCCCAAAAGCATAGGAGGACGTATCGCACTCGAACGTGAGCGGATCCAGAACCGTGGGAGGCGTTCCGCCGCCCCCGCCGGCCGCATAATCCACATAGCTGTAGTCCAGGTCGCATCTGCCGCTGATCCCCGGAACGGAACCGCTGTTAGAGTACTGCCACATCGAATGGCCCGCAAAATCCGGCGTGGAGGCTTCCGTCCAGTGCGCAACCCAGAGATCAAACTGCCGGACAAGCGGGCTGGTCAGATAATTTTCAAAAAAATTTTTGTAGCCGTAAACCATGGGGGTATACCCCGCATCTCTGATCTTGAAGCAAAAGGTTTGAACGATCGCACCCAACTCGTCGATGGAAAGGGTATATTGGTTGGAATCCTCCACATCGTACGCAATAGGGTAGTCGAGGTGGCGTCCGTCCAGATACTGCAGGCATGCGTCTGCCTCCGCCGCGGCTTCGGCGGTGTCCGTCGCCTCGGTGTAAACATAAGCGCCTACCTTGACTCCGTTCTGAACGGCGCCCGCATAGTAGTCCTCGAATTTTGTATCTTCCGTGTTGTCCGAACCCTCGCAGACAAGCCGCAGCATGGCGAACTGTACGCCGGAGCCCGCGACGGCGGCCCAGTCGACGTCGCCCTGGTATCGGGAAACGTCGATCCCCCGGATCGGAATCTGCGTTTCGGCTCCGGCGGGCGCAGGCGCGCCGGCAAGAGACAAAGACAGCAGCAACGCCAAAAATAACGCTCCTATTTTTTTCATGAAAAGTTTCCTCCGTCCTTTTCCATTCTTCTGAGGCATCTTCCCGCGGTACGTCCTTTCTGCCGAAAATTCCCGAAAAAACCGGCTGGCAGCGTATGGTATTGTTTCTATTATATTTTTACATTTCCCGCATGTCAAGCTTGCGGAGAAAACGAAGCCGCATACGGCCGGGAATTTTTCCCGGGCCAGCCAAAAACATCTTGTAACCATCCCTTGCCTCTGATATAATATTGATATTGTTAAAAATATATCTTTCCAGCTTTCATGCCGTTCGCCGGGGTGCCGGCGCGCGGAACGGCGCGGCCGGCGGAGCTGGAAATCTCCCGGGCTTCAACTGGGAATTCGGTATCGGAGGAATAACATGGCAAAGTTTATCACCGCAAAGGAAGCCGCAAAACTGATCCCGAACGGCGCAACGGTAGGAACGAACGGTTTCATGGGGACGGCGTTTCCCGAGGAGAT
>DHAI01000045.1:2001-4421 GCA_002397355.1 Ruminococcaceae bacterium UBA4958
GACAACAAAACAAAAGGCCTTCAGCACCTGGCGCATCCCGGCATGCTGCGCTGCACCATCGGCGGCCACTACGGCATGGCCAGAAAAATCGGCAGTCTCATCGTGGACAATCGCATCGAGGCTTACGACCTGCCGCAAGGAGTTCTCGCGCATCTGCTCTGCGAAACGGCGGCCCACCAGCCCGGCGTGCTGACGCGCGTGGGCCTCGGAACCTTTGTGGACCCGCGCCTGGACGGCGGCAAAATGAACGATCTGACGAAATCCGACGAAAAAGCCGAGGACCTGGTTCAGCTGGTTCACCTCAACGGCGAAGATTTTCTCTTTTACAAATCCATTCCGATCGATTGCGCCCTGATTGCCGGCACCTACGCCGACGAAAACGGCAACATATCCTTTGAGCGCGAGGGCGTGCGGGCGGAATCCCTCGCTCTGGCGACGGCCTGCAGGAACTCCGGAGGCAAGGTCTTCGTCCAGGTGCAGCAGGTGGTAAAATCCGGTTCTCTGCATCCGCGCTTCGTCGAGATTCCGGGCGTCCTTGTGGACTATGTCGTTGTGGCGAGCGACCTGAAATACTGCATGCAGAACTTCGGCTCCCAGTACAATCCCGGCTTTTCCGGCGAGCACCGCGTGGGTCTGTCGCAGTTCCACCCCGCGGAGCTGAACAACAAGAAGGTGATTGCGCGCCGCGCGGCAATGGAACTGAAAGACGGCGGCACCGTCAACCTCGGCGTCGGCATTCCGGAATACATATCCGCCGTGGCGGCGGAGGAGGGTATCACCAAAAAATTCACGCTGACCGTAGAGGACGGCCTTTTCGGCGGCAACCCGCAGAGCGGGCTGGATTTCGGCGTAAGCCTGAACCCCGCCTGCATGGTGACGATGCCCTCGATGTTCGATTTCTACGACGGCGGCGGCCTCGACCAGGCGTTCGTCGGTTTTGCCGAGGGAGACCTTGCCGGAAACGTGAACGTCTCGAAGTTCGGCAATCTGCTTCCCGGATGCGGCGGGTTCATCGACATCACGCAAAATACAAAACAGGTCTATTTCTGCGGCACGTTTACGGCCCAGGGGCTGAAAACGGAGATCGGGGACGGGAAGCTGCGTATTCTCCAGGAGGGAAAGGTCGACAAATTCACGGACAGGATCCAGCAGATCACATTCAGCGCCGCTACCGCCCTGCAGAACAATCTTCCGATCATGTATATCACGGAGCGCGCCGTTTTCCGCCTGACAAAGGAGGGCGTGACGCTGTGCGAAGCCGCCCCGGGCGTGGATCTGGAAAAGGATATTTTCGCGCATATGCCCGCGAAGCCGCCCGTTTCCCCGGACTTCAAGCGGATGGACGAACGGATTTTCCAGGCCAGGAAAATGGGCCTGAAGGATTAGGCGCCGCCGGAATCCGTCCCGGGTATGGGAAACGGGGCTGCCGCAGCATGAAAAACTTGCGGCAAGCCCCGTTTTCCGTTTTCTCCCGTCAGCCAGAAGGAACGGACTATTTCGCGTTGGAAGCGTTGTAGTCTGCCAGCGCGCTGTTGATCTGGTCCGTCATGTTTTTCAGCGCCTGCTCTTCCGTCTGCTGGTTGTTCAGCATTTTCTGCATTTCGGTTTCCTCAATCTTGCGCACCTGCGTGTAAATCGCGCAGAGGGCGCCCGCGGATTCCGGGCTGGAGTCGTGCAGCTGATTGATCGCCGTCTGGAACTGCGGATATTTCTTTACGTTTTCCTGGAAGACGGGTTCCTTGTAGGCTTCCGTGGTAATTGGGAAATAGCCTGTCTTCGTATTCCAGAAAGCCTGCTCTTTCGGGGAGACCATAAATTTGATGAATTCCCATTTTGCGGCCTGCTTGCGGGCGTCGTCGCTCTTCACCATCCAGAGGGACGCGCCGCCGATCGAGACGCCGCCCGTCGAGGAGGAATCGATGCCCGGAAAATAGGCTGTGCCGAGCTCGAATTTGCCGTTGATGGCCTTCAGCAGACTTGCGAGGCCCGCCGTGCTTTCCACATACATCGTGACTTTTCCGTTAACGAAAGCAGACTGAGCGTTTTTCGAGTCGATGGCGTAAGCGGGCATGGCGCCGCTTTCAACCAGCTTATGGTACATCTTCAGGTAAGTGGCTCCGCCGCCGTTGGAGTCGAAGGCGACTTTGGTGGGGGCGCCGGTGCGGCCGTTGCCGTTGTCGAACGTAGGCTTTTTCATTTTATTCAGAGCCTGGTCCATAAACCAGCCGTAGGTCCACATGGCGATCGCGTTCTGCGTCACCTTGCCGGAAGCGTCCTTTTTGGTGAGCTTGGGGGCCACGCTGATGATCTCTTCGAGGGTTTTCGGCGCGTTTTCGGGGTCGAGGCCGGCCGCCTTGAACGCGTCCTTGTTGTAGTACAGCAGCGGGGTGGAGGAGTTGAACGGCATGGAGTACAGCTTG
>DHAI01000090.1:0-269 GCA_002397355.1 Ruminococcaceae bacterium UBA4958
AAGAACATGCGCCTGCGGTGGCGATGACGGACGCCGCCATGCCAACCGCCAGCATTTTTTTCAGAATGTTTTTCATCGCTTGATTCCTCCAAACTGTTGTTATGATGCTGATAAGCTGCGGAATACCCGGCCCTTGGCAGCGTGGCCATCGTCTTGCGCTGTCCATCCTTCCTCACCTCTGTTTTGAAGTTGAATAAAAAAAGCTCCTGTCCCTGATTTTTCAGGGACAGGAGCCAGATTCGGCATTCCTGCGGTACCACCCGGATTGG
>DHAI01000090.1:377-993 GCA_002397355.1 Ruminococcaceae bacterium UBA4958
TCCTGCGGTACCACCCGGATTGGCGACAAAGCGCCCGCTCGCTCCGCGCACAGCCATGCGCGCTTCCTTGATAACGGATGAAGCTTCCGTCGAAAGCTACCGGGCGTTTCCGCCTTTCGCTCCGCCCTCGCAAGCCCATTTCCCCGGAACGCGCCGCCGCAATCCCACCGCCTGCGGCTCTCTTTGGTACGCGCCGACCCGGAGTACTTCTCTTGCTCATCGGTTTTTCATGTTGGCGCTATTATATGCCAAAGAGCCCGGATTTGTCAAGCGCTTTTTTGGGGGAACAGAGCAAATTCCGCGAAAGGGGAACGGGTTGCAATATCGGAAGAGACTCATAAAGAACGAAACAGTCTATTTTATCAGGTGCAGAATCGAGCCTTCGGCAGCGAATAGAGCGAATAGTATTCTCTGCATCCATTGTGTACGCGGGACTGAACGCACGGAAATAGGTTTCATTCAATGCCGATTTGCGGTTGTCGACCACAATCGTGCCGCTTTTTCCGTTGCGGACGTTGCCGGCCTGACGGTTGATTTCCTGGTAAACGCCGTAATTCCTCATGGTGATTGCTGCGGCGACCGCTATGAAATGCAGACCGGCGGACAGCACTCCGGT
>DHAI01000090.1:1142-2380 GCA_002397355.1 Ruminococcaceae bacterium UBA4958
TCCCGGGACATTATCCAAGAAACCTGGCCTTGTGTCTCGGCAGGACATATGGCGGATTGCTGTCACGTTTTCCCGCCCTGAACTTTTCGAATGCTTTTTTTCTGCTCAAACAGGGATACCAGAAGCACAAGGATTGGAAACAGGACCAGAGCCGGGACACTGAAAGCCGGGATGATCTGAGACGCGACAACATCAGCTTCCATCGAGCTTTTCTGTAAAAGGCTGGACAAGGAGACAATCAGCGCGGATAACGCGGAAACCAGGATTTTATATTCTTTCAGACCGAAGACTTCAGCAATGGATTTTGCCGCGCCATAGATGCAGAATTCTATTTTGATGATCACGATCAATGCGTAGTTGGCGTCTAACAAAGACTCCACGGTAAAAGAGGACACCGTCAGCTTGAACACCACAAAGGACGGGTAAAGCTCTCTGGAAGCAAGGTCTGGTCCCAATACCATAATGTTTCTGAGTAAAATGGCGAATAAAAAGCCACCGCCAAGAAAAACAGCCGTCACCGACGATTTTACGAGGCTCTTTTTCGTGTTCAGGGCTGGAAAAATCATGAGGCATAAAAAGATTTCGCTGAACGGAACCATTGCGATCTTAAAAGCGGACCGCAAAACGGGAGCGGGCCCGTTCGCCAGGAAAGGCTTGAAAGCATCCGCATGAAGCATAGGGGCAAGCAGGGCGATGGAAACGACCAGATTCAGCAGGGCGATGCAGATAAAAATTTCGCTGATCCGTCCCAGCACTTCGATACCGATTTTAATGCAGAATGCGCAAACCAGAATGATTCCTATCAAAAAGAAAAGGATCGGCGTTTCCGGATAACTGGTTGTCTGCGAGTAAAAGCCGAAATCCTTATTGATGATCGCGGCGAGCACAATAAAATAGCAGATGAAAATCATCGAAATGATTTTGCCGACCACGTTTCCAAAACAATCCGAAAAAATACCGACCAATGTTTTGTCTGGATGCAGCTTCCCGATTTTCAGAGTAATCCATAATAAAACGAATCCCGAGCCCCAGCCGATCAGGAAGGAAAGCCAAGAATCCTGTTTGGCAAGGGTGATATCATTAAAGGCAATGGAGCTCCCCGACAGGAATCCAATCAGGATCATGCAGAACTGATAGGATGAAATCTTTTCCTGATGCGTCTTTCTTCCCTCCCCAGTTTCATGTTTTTGCGCGGGTGGTGCGCCTTATAAGGGAGGAAGAAACCCGAAGACCTGCAG
>DHAI01000090.1:2521-2892 GCA_002397355.1 Ruminococcaceae bacterium UBA4958
AGCACGCTCAAGAGGAAGCCCAGCGCCAAAATGACGATATATATGGCGAAATTCTTTTTCCGGTCCGGCAAATGCTTTAAATTTTGCCAATCGATCAAGAAGATTGCCGCAAAAACAAGCAGGAGCAGAAAAGCTAAGGTGAATTCCGTCTTTGCTCACTCCTCCTTCTCCATAGGCTCCGTAATCATCCCCGGTCTCTTGATCAGGAAATTCACACGGATGCCGATGTCCGACTGCGCATAGACGTCATCCCAATTCTGCGCCATCTCTCTCCATTTGTTGTAATCGTTTTGATAAATATCCTCTGAAAAACAGAAGATGTCGCTTCCGGATTCCTTTTGAGAGACGGAGGCGGCGGATGCGATCTCTTT
>DHAI01000090.1:3059-14528 GCA_002397355.1 Ruminococcaceae bacterium UBA4958
CGCCCTGCTGGTCGCCTACGGCCCCCTTGGCCTCTATTTCGACCGTCAGTTTCGGCTTGTTTTCCACTATGTCTGCTTTGATTTTCCCGCTGGCCTCCGTCAATTTAATGGAAACCAGTTTGTTTTTTTCCACCGGATTTTCCACGCTGATGATCGTGCTCTGAATTCTATCATCGGCAAATAAAAAACCTCTGGTTTCTTCCGGCGAGAGGTATCCCGCCAATTTAAAATTTTTTAAAATCGCCGAACCTTTCACAACCATGCCCATCAGCTCGGGCGAATCTTTTGAATCCGGACTTTCGGCAGCGTCGCTCTCCGCCTTGTCTTTTTCGATGACGCCCACGACGATGCAGGGCTTCAGCGCGCTGTTTTGCCTTACGATATCGAACAGCATGGCCTTTACGGTTTCCCCCGAAGTGACGGTGCCCACAAGGGAATTATTGATCTGTGCCGCGGCCGTTTGGTCGATGTTTGGCTGGGCCTTCAGGACTTCCTGCGCCGTCATCCCTTTTGCGATGATCAGGTCGGATTTTAAATTTGCCTGTTGGTCGCGCTGAAAGTAGTCCAACAGGTCCGTGACGCCCTCTTTCGCATAATCCTCGCCCACAACGACGAGCTGGACGTCCTGCCAATATAACCGTTTGCCCGTTTTGGCAATGAAATTGCGGATGGCCTCAAAAAAGGTCGCGCCCTCCACCGTATACACGAGGCTGCCCCGCTTCCCGCCGGAGCCGCCGGACTGGTTTTCCTGATCGGGGTTTGGGCTCAATACCTCGGCGGTGACCTGCATCCGGCCGTCGTCCGCCCGGTCGAAGCCGACGCCGACAACAATGGCAAGGCTGTCGAGATCGAAGTTGTTCCAGCACCCGCAAAGCGGAAGGCTCAGTGCGAGGATCAATAAAAGACAGGCTGCTTTTTTCATCATGGCGACACCGGCAAACGCAAAGGGATCATCCGTTTTTCCCCCTCAGCCTTTTTACATAGCGCTTCGTGATTGTCTCCGGCTTTTGAAAAATCGCCCAGACCGGAAAGCTGAAGAAAACGTCTTTGATATCCAGTCCGGACAACGGAGCAATGGGGGAGAGGTAGGGTACGCCGATGGAATGAATGGCGCACATATAGGCGAAAATGACGATGCTGACAAGAGTGATGCCGAGGTTGCCCACGATGTTGGCTCCCACCAGCATAAACACCCGCATGATCGTGATGGGTTTTTCCAGTTCGGGCACCACATAGCCGGTGATGACGGTGATGGAAATCACAATGACCGTGGCCACGCTGACCAGGCCCGCCGTTATGATCGCCTGGCCGACCACGACGCCGCCCACGATGCTGACGGTCTGCGAGACCGGTTCCGGAAGCAGCTCCGCCGCTTCCTTGATCAGCGCGAAAAGCAGCAGCACGAACAGGCAGGAAACAAAAATGCCGAAGGGGACGTTCACCCGCACGGTATAGATCGTCACCAGAAGCTTGAACGGAATGGCGCCCTGGTGGAAGCATGTAAACGAAAGATACAGGGCCGGCAGATAGACGGTCATCAAAAAGCCGATAAAGCGGATCATTCGGCCGAAAAACGAGGTTGCAGAGCGGGAGTAATAATCATCCCCCGCCTGGAGGTTCTCCACGAACAAATACGGGAGGGTAAGAACGAACGGCGTACCGTCGCATAAAATGGCGACCCTGCCCTCCAGAAGCTTTGATGCCGCGACGTCGGGGCGCTCGGTGTTGCCCACCGTGGCAAAGAGGGAAAACGGAGCGTCCTCGATAAACTGTTCCAGATATGCCGATTCCAGTATGACGTCGGTTTTGATGTTTAACAGCCGTTTGCGGACTTCATTGACGATCTTCTCGCTGGCGGTCCCTTTGATATAGCATAGGTCGACCTTCGTTTTCGTCTGCCTGCCGATGGAGAAGGTTTCAAACCGCAGGGATGGATTGATGATCTTCCTCCTGAGCATGGAGCGGTTGATCGCGATGCTTTCCACGAAACCTTCCCGCGGGCCTCTGAGAACGGTCCCCGTTTTCGGCTCGTTGGGGCTCCTTTTTTCCCATTTCTGTATCCCGGCCGACAGCGCGGTCCGCGACCCGTCTGTGAAAACCACGGCTTCGCCGGAAAGAATGGAGATCACCGCCCGGTCCAGGTCGGAGATCTCCTTTACGGAACAGGTGTTGACCAGTTTATTTTTTAAATAATCAACGAATTTCTCCCGCCCGCTTTGCGGGCGGCTGTTGTATGCCGTGACGGACCCGATGATATCGCGGTCAAGCAGTTCCTTGTCCGCAAGCCCTTCGATGCAGGCGATGAGAACGGTGGGGTTCCGGTCCAACGGTATTTTTTTCAGCACAAAGTCGCTGCTTTCGCCTAACATTTGGATAAGACGTTGCTTCAGCGTATCAAGATTGCTTGGAATCGGTTTTCCGACGCCTTCCTTTTCCGCGTTGATGTTTTGCTGATAAGTCCGTTCTGCCCGCACGTTTTTATAGAATCTTTTAAAATTACCTAACATCGGCAAGCCTCGTATCCCGATATCATGTTAAAGAATGAATGAAAGAACTACACGTTTTATATTGGCAATTATTATCAGCAATATAACGCGTTTCATACATAAGGAGGACGCGAAAAATATTCTGGCTGCCCTTCTTCGGGAATGAGAAGATTTTCATGACGGAAGATCGATCCTCGGCCGAATCGTGGAACTCCGTTTGAAAAAGGCGTGTCTGAATGTCCGATGAACCTTGTCCTCGGCCAAGACTGAAGCCGCATGCGGGGGACTTCCTTCGGACGGGCGATGCCGCCGGCGGCGCGGTTTTTGAATATCTGCGAATATTCTGATTCGGATATGCCGCCTTTACAGAGCCGAACTCCAGGAAGCGGCGCTTGACTTTTTCCAGATAAAGGTTTATTCTTGCTTAGGTAACCGATTACCTGACCTGCATATTTTGTGGATTCCGGCCGAAGGAACGCGTCGGATGAACCGGAGGCACCGTATGGCGACGATCTACGATATTGCAAAAAAACTGAATCTTTCCTCAGCCACGGTTTCCCGGGTTTTAAACGGCGTGGACCATCCGGTGAGCGAGAAAACCAGGAACCGCATCCTGGAAGCTGCGCGCGAGATGGATTACCGCCCGAATATCATCGCGAAAAGCCTGACGAACGGCAAGACGCAGACCATTGCCATCCTGCTGCCCAGCATCACCAACGATTTTTACACGCAGCTTGTCGACATCATCGAGAACGACATCGGCAGGGCGGGGTACAGCGTGTTCCTGTGCAATACGCACCGGGAGGTCGAACGGGAGACGGATTTCGTCAGGACGCTGCTTCAGCGCCGCGTCGACGGCGTCGTTTTCTGCCCGACGCGCAGAAAGACGGAAGACAACGCGAGAAATCTGCAAAACATCGGGCAGCTTGTGAAAAACAGGATTCCCGTGGTGGCGATCGGAAGCCATTTCGACGGGATCAGCCGGGTCTATGTCGACACGTTCGAGGGTGCGCGGATGGCGACGGAGTACCTGATCTCGCTCGGGCACCGCGCCGTCGGATTTATCGACGGCCTGTCCGCCGGGACCAGCCGCAGGCGCTACCGCGGCTATGCCGCCGCGCTGAAAAGCCATGGGATCCCGCTGCGGCGGGATCTGGTCCGGCGCGGCGGCCTGACGTATGAAAGCGGGTTCGCGTGCGCGCGGGAACTGCTGGAAAGGGCGCGCCCCACCGCGATCCTGGCGGTGAACAACGCCATGGCGGTCGGCGCGCTGAACGCGGCGCGCAGCCGCGGCATTTCGGTTCCGGAGGGGCTTTCGATCGTCGGTTTCGACGACAGCCCGGTGTCGAAGCTCGTTTCCCCGCAGCTTACGGTCGTGCGGCAGCCGCTGGAAGCGATCGGCGAGCAGATGAAGCGGATGCTCACGGCTTTGCTGAAGGGGCCGGCGGAGCCGGAAGCCGTGCGGCTGATGCCGGAACTGGTCCGCCGCGAGTCCTGCGCGCCGCCCCGGGAAGGCGTTTTCAGCGAAGAAGCAGATCACTGAGCGGGAATCGACCCAGCTCAGAAAGAAAGGATGATTTGTCATGTCAAAACTCGGTTTGGCAGCCCAGCTTTACACGCTCCGCGAACAGATGCAGACGCCGGAGGGGATCCGGGAAGGCCTTCGCCGTGTCAGCGAGATCGGCTACACTTCCGTGCAGGTTTCCGCAATCGGAAAGATCGAACCGGAACGCCTCGCTGACTACTGCAGGCAGTACGGGCTCACCGTGTGCGCGACGCATACGCCCTTCGACGAAGTCCTCAACGACACGGAAGCCGTCGCGAAGCGCCACAAGATCATCGGCTGCCCGCTGGTCGGGTATGGCTACGGGGGCCCCTACATCGACGAACCGACCGTCTCCAGTTACGGAAAGCTTGTGGAAAAGCTCAATGAAGCGGGCAGAAAGCTGAAGGCTTACGGCCTGCGGTTCGCGTACCACAACCACAACACGGAATTCCGCCGGCTGGACAACGGGATGACCGGGTACGACTTTCTGATCCGCGAAACGGATCCGGAGCTGGTCGGTTTTATCCTCGACACCTACTGGATTCAGGCGGGCGGCGCAAGCCCCGTGGAGTACATCAGGCGTTTGAAGGGACGCATCGAAGTGATCCATTTCAAGGATATGGCGGTCGACGACAAGCACCGCCCCCAGATCGCCGAGATCGGCGGCGGCAACCTGAACTGGCACGACATCATCGCGGCCTGTGAGGAAACGGGCGTGAAAACGGCCGCTATCGAGCAGGATGTCTGCCCGCGCGATCCGTTCGACTGCCTGCGCTCCAGTTACAATTACCTGCACGGCCAGTTCGGCCTGAAATGACGGTCCGCCGGCCCGCCGGCGGGAAAGGATGTTATCGGATGAGCCAATTTGTATTGAGCGGCTTCGGGGACGAGATCGCGGAGGACCTTTCCACGCAGCTTTCCGTGATGGCGGAGAACCATATCCACTGCCTCGAGATCCGCTCCGTGAATGGAAAACCGATCGTGGAGCATACTCCGGCGGAAGCAAAAAAAATCAAAGAACAGCTCGACGCGGCGGGGTTTCGGGTTTCGTCCCTCGGCTCGCCCATCGGGAAAATCGGGATCCGGGACGATTTCCGGAAACACCTGGAACTGTTCCGCCGTGCGCTGGAGATCGCAAAGATCCTGGACGCGCCTTTTTTCCGCCTGTTCAGCTTTTACATCCCGGAGGGGGAGAAGCCGGAGAAATACCGCGGCGAAGTGATGGAGCGGATGGACCGTCTCTGCGCCGAAGCGAAGGGCTTCGGCATCCGCCTTCTCCACGAGAACGAGCTCGGCATCTACGGCGATACTCCGGAACGCTGCCTCGACCTGATGGAGACGCTCGGCTACGACCGCATCGGCGCCGTGTTCGACCCCGCGAACTTCATCAACCTGAAGCAGCGTGTGGAGATTTACCCCTACGCCTGGCATCTGCTGAAAAAGTACGTCGATTACATGCACATCAAGGACGCCGTCCACGTCAGCGATCCGCTGCACAACCACCACGAGATCCGTCCGGCGGGCTACGGGGACGGCCGGATCGCCGACATCCTGCGCGAGCTGGAAGAATCCGGCTACCGGGGTTTCCTTTCCGTCGAGCCGCATCTCGGGAGCTTCTCCGGCTTTGAAAAGCTCGAACGCCGGATCGTGGACGAAACCATGCCGAAAGGCGGCCCCAAAACCTTTACGGTGGCGGCGCGCGCCCTTCAGGACCTGATCGCTCAGGTCGAGAAAGGAAAGAGTGAGAAGCAATGAACAAAGTCAGGATGGGGATCGTCGGCATCGGCAATATGGGCAGCAGCCACAGCAAGAATATTGCGGCGGGGAAGATACCGGACATGACGCTCGCCGCCGTGTGCGACATCAACCCGGCTCGGCTGGAGTGGGCGAAAAAAGAGCTCCCCGAGGGCACGGCGAAATTTTCCGACGCCGAGACGATGATGAAGAGCGGGCTTGTCGACGCCGTCATCGTCGCTACGCCGCACTATCTGCATCCGCCGCTTGTGGAGATGGCCCTGGCGAATCACCTGCACGTCATCAGCGAAAAGCCGGCCGGCGTCTACACGAAGCAGGTCCGCGAGATGAACGAAGCCGCCGCGAAGAGCGACAAAATCTTCGCCGTCATGTTCAACCAGCGCACCAACTGCCTCTACCGCAAAATGAAGGAGATCGTCGGCAGCGGCGAGATGGGCGCCGTCAAGAGGACCAACTGGATCATCACCGACTGGTACCGCCCCCAGTGCTATTACGATTCCGGCAGCTGGCGCGCGACCTGGGCGGGCGAGGGCGGAGGCGTCCTGTTGAACCAGTGCCCGCACAATCTCGACCTGTGGCAGTGGATCTGCGGCATGCCGCAAAAGGTGCAGGCGTTCTGCCACAACGGGAAGTGGCACGATATCGAGGTGGAGGACGACGTGACCGCCTATGTGGAGTACCCCAACGGGGCGACGGGCGTTTTCATCACGACCACCGCGGACGCGCCCGGCACCAACCGCTTTGAGGTCACGCTGGAGGGCGGCAAGCTCGTGTGCGAAAACGGCAAGCTCCTGCGGTACCAGCTGAACGTGAACGAGCGCGAGTTCTGCAGAACCTGCAAGCAGGCGTTCGGGGCGCCGAAAGCAACCTGCACGGAGGTGCAGACGGATGGGAAATCGGAACAGCATATCGGCGTGCTGAAAGCATTCGCCGGCGCGATCCTGCGCGGCGAGCCGCTGATCGCCTCCGGGACCGAGGGCATCAATTCCCTGATGATCTCCAACGCGATGCACCTTTCCTCCTGGCTGGGAAAGCCCGTCACGCTGCCGATCGACGAAGACCTGTTCTGGTCGGAGCTGCAGAAACGGATCGCGACCTCCAAGCGCAAGAAAGAAGGAAAATCCGTTGTGGCCGATCTCCGGGGCTCTTTCCACGACGTGGGAAAAGGCGGAGAGAAAGCCTGAACGTGCGGAAATCCCGCAATTGAAACGGAAATCGAGGGGTGTTGTAATGAAAGAGTTTTTATCGGAGGATTTCCTGCTCGGCAATGAAACGGCAAAGGAACTTTATTTCGGCGTGGCGCGGAAACTGCCGATCGTCGACTGGCACTGCCATATCCCGCCGAAGGACATCGCGGAGAACAGGCAGTTTGACAACATCGCCCAGATCTGGCTGGAAGGCGACCACTACAAATGGCGCGCCATGCGGCAGAACGGGGTCGACGAAAAATATGTTACCGGCGGCGCGCCGGCCCGCGAAAAGTACGACGCGTGGGCTTCGACCGTCCCGCTCTGCATCGGGAATCCGCTTTATCACTGGACGCATCTGGAGCTTGCCCGCGGGTTCGGCATCACGGAGACGTTCGGCGAAAAAACGGCCGATGAAATCTGGGAAAAGACGAACCGCGTGATTGCTTCGCCGGATTTCCGGGCGAAGCGGATCATTGAAAAATTCAACGTCGAGGTCATTTTCACGACGGACGACCCGGCGGACAGCCTGGAGTACCACAGGCAGCTCCGGCAGGATGCGGGTTTCAAGACCAGGGTTTATCCGGCTTTCCGGCCGGACGCGTCGATCCACATCGGGGCGCCGGGCTTCGCCGCTTACATGGAGCGGCTCGGCAAGGCCGCCGGGGTTCGCGTGGAGCGGTTCGACGACCTGAAGCAGGCGCTGTGCAGCCGGATGGATTTCTTCGCAAAGCTGGGCTGCCGGACTTCCGACCAGTCGCTGGAAAAAGTCCCGTTTCGGCCGGAAAAACCGGAAAAAGTGGATGAGATCTTCCGGAATGCAATCCAGGGCATCCGCCCGTCGCCGGAGCAGGAAGAGGCATACCAGACCGCGCTGATGCAGTTCCTTGCGGAAGAGTACTGCGCGCACGGCTGGGCGATGGAGCTGCATATCGGCGCGATGCGGAACTGCAACACGAGGATGTTCCGCGCGGCCGGACCGGACACGGGTTTCGACGCGATGGGCGACGGAAATTTCGCGGAGAAGCTTTCCCGGCTTCTCGATTCCGCGGCCGTCCGGGGCAAGCTTCCGAGAACGGTCCTGTTTTCGGTCAACCCGAAAGACACGATGGTCCTGGCGGCTCTCGCGGGGAGCTTTGCGGAGGAAACGGCCGGAAAAGTCCAGCCGGGCCCGGCCTGGTGGTTCAACGACACCCGCGACGGAATGGAAGCGCAGATGAAGGCCTTTGCGAATCTCGGCGTTTTTGCCGGATTCATCGGAATGGCGACGGATTCCAGAAGCCTCCTTTCCTACCCGCGCCATGAATATTTCCGCCGCATCCTGTGCAATCTGATCGGCACGTGGGTGGAGAACGGCGAATATCCCCGGGACATGGACGCCCTGCGCGGGATCGTGGAGCGCGTTTGCTATGGGAACGCAATGCGGTATTTCGATTTGGAAAATGAAAGATAGAAGCGAAAAGAGAAGACCGCGGAAATAAAAGAAAAATCATAAAAAAGGCGGCCCGTCCGCGGGAATGCGCTGCGCGTTTGCAGCGGGACCCGGCCGGCCGCTTTTTTGGCCTGAAAAAAATAGCTCTCACTTGTTTATTTTTTGACAATTCTGTGTTATAATGGCGGCGGCAAGGGAGAAAATAACGTGCCGGCGGAAAGCCATCCTTCGGTGCGGAAATTGGGAGAGTGTCGCAATCATGAAAGCTTCCATCAGCCAAAAAACGCTTCGGGTCGCTCAATTCGCCTTACTGCTTGCTTTGGAGGCAATCGTATGTTTCACGCCTCTGGGCTCGCTGCCGGCCGTCGGTCCCGTTGTGGCAACGCTCGGCATGATACCGGTCATCATAACGGCGATCGTGATGGGCACGGGAGCCGGTACGGCCATGGGCGCCTTTGCGGGTCTGTTCAGCTTCCTGGTGTGGACGTTTATGCCGCCGAATCCGCTGATGGCTTTTGTGTTTACCCCCGCTTATTCGCTCGGGGCGTCGCGGGGAAATTTCTGGAGCCTGGTTATTTGCTTTGTGCCGCGCATCCTGGTCGGAACGGTGGCGGGGCTCTGCTTCCGGCTATTTACCAGGCTGAACTGGAAGAAGCCGCTCGCGTACGGCGTCAGCGGCGTGCTGGGCAGCCTGGTCAATACGTTTCTGGTGCTCGGCGGCATATATTTCTTTTTCGGCAGCAGCTACGCGTCGGCGCTCGGGCAGAATTTCGGCGCGCTTCCGGCCCTCATCGGACTTATGATCCTGACGAACGGCATTCCGGAGGCCATTCTCGGCGGCATTGCGGCCTATGCGATAGGCTATCCCATCCGCAGGCATGTAATGCGCAGCAGCCGGTTTTGAATAATCTCCCGCTTTGAGGACACAATAAAAACAGCTTTCAAAATACTGTTTTTCGAGGTGTCAAATATGACGGAACTTACCTGTGGCGTAGGGGAATGCGTCAACAATGCGAAGGGCAAATGCTGTTTGCCCGGCATTGCGGTCGGCGGGCCGAACGCGGGAGACGCGAAGCAGACTTTCTGCTCGAATTTTTCAGAAGTGCAGTCCGCTTCCAGCGCCGTGTGCGACAGGCCCATGGAGAACCTGGCAATCCGCTGTGAGGCGGAGCATTGCAGCTACAACACCGGCGGACGCTGCGACGCGGATCATGTGGATATCCGCACCACGTCGGAATCCGGCTGGCCGGAAAAGACCGAATGCGCGACTTTCCGCCAGGAAAGCGGAACAGAGTAATTCGACGAAAGAGATCCCCCGGAAAGCAATTCCGGGGGATCTCTTTGCCTGAAGATCAGGGGGACGTTACGCGGGCTGTTCTTCCACTGCGGTCAGGCTCTTGCCGTCGGAATCCACTTTCAGCACGGTCCGCGGCTTCAGCCCGCCGGCGATGATTTTTTTCGCGATGAGCGTTTCCACATTGCTCTGGATGAATCTCTTGAGCGGGCGCGCCCCATAGACGGGATCGTAGCCGCAGGAGACGACGTAGTCCCTGGCGGCGTCGGTCAGCTTCACATCAAGCTGCTTTTCCTCCAGGCGGCGGCGCAGGTCGGCGATCTGCAGGTCGACGATCTTGTAGATTTCCCCGCGCGTGAGCGGGCGGTAAAACACGATCTCGTCCAGACGGTTGAGAAACTCGGGACGGAATTGCTTTTTCAGCAATGCGCGGACCTCGTTCTTCGCGGCCTCGCCGATGTTCCCGTTTGCGTCGATGCCCTCGAGGATGCAGCTCGAGCCGAGGTTCGACGTCAGGATGATGATGGTGTTCTTGAAATCCACCGTGCGCCCCTGCGAGTCGGTGATGCGGCCGTCGTCAAGCACTTGCAGCAGGATATTGAAAACATCCGGGTGCGCCTTTTCCACCTCGTCGAACAGGATGACGGAATAAGGGTGTCTGCGCACCGCTTCCGTAAGCTGGCCGCCTTCCTCGTAACCGACATATCCCGGAGGCGCTCCGATCAGGCGCGATACGGAAAACTTTTCCATATACTCCGTCATGTCGATGCGCACCATGTTTTTCTCGTCGTCGAACAGCGCCTGTGCCAGAGCCTTGGCGAGTTCGGTCTTGCCGACGCCGGTGGGGCCGAGGAAGAGGAACGAGCCGATCGGGCGGTTGGGATCCTGGATGCCTGCGCGGGAGCGCAGAATGGCCTCTGAAACCTTTTTTACGGCTTCGTCCTGACCGATGACGCGCTTGTGGAGGATGTCTTCCAGGTGCAGCAGCTTCTCGCGCTCGGTTTCCATCAGGCGGGAAACGGGGATGCCGGTCCACTTGCCGACGATCTTCGCGATTTCTTCCTCCGTCACGCGGTCATGCAGCAGAGAGTCGTCGGTCCCCTGGGTTTTCTCCACGGTTTCCTCTTCGGCCTTCAACTGCTTCTGCAGCTCGGGCAGCTTGCCGTATTTCAGTTCGGCGGCCTTGTTCAGGTCATAAACGCGCTCTGCCTTCTCAATCTCCGCGTTGACCTGTTCCAGTTCCGCGCGGAGCTGGCGCACCTTTCCGATCGCATTTTTCTCATTTTCCCATTTTGCCTTGCGTTCCTTCAGCTCGGCCCGCTCGTCGGCGAGTTCCTTCCGGATTTCCTTCAGGTGCTCCTGCGTGAGCGGATCGGAGTCCTTTTTCAGCGCCGCCTCCTCGATCTCGTGCTGCATGATGCGGCGCGAGATCTCGTCCAGCTCCACGGGCATGGAGTCGATTTCCGTGCGCACCATCGCGCAGGCTTCGTCCACAAGGTCGATGGCTTTGTCGGGCAGAAAGCGGTCGGAGATGTAGCGGTTGCTCAGCACGGCCGCGGCGATGAGCGCCTGGTCCTGGATCTTGACGCCGTGAAAGACTTCGTAGCGCTCCTTCAGCCCGCGGAGAATGGCGATCGTATCCTCGACGGACGGCTCTTCCACCATCACGGGTTGAAAGCGGCGCTCCAGCGCGGCGTCCTTTTCAATATATTGCCGGTACTCGTTCAGCGTGGTTGCGCCGATGCAGTGCAGCTCGCCGCGCGCCAGCA
>DHAI01000090.1:14748-17175 GCA_002397355.1 Ruminococcaceae bacterium UBA4958
TGTGCAGCTCGTCGATGAACAGGATGACGCGTCCCTCGCTTTTTTTCACCTCGTTCAGAACGGCCTTGAAGCGCTCCTCGAACTCGCCGCGGTATTTCGCGCCGGCGATGAGCGAGCCCATGTCCAGCGAAAAGATCTTGCGGTCCTTCAGGCTGTTCGGCACGTCGCCGCGCACGATGCGCTCCGCGAGCCCTTCGGCGATGGCGGTTTTTCCGACGCCGGGTTCGCCGATCAGGACCGGGTTGTTCTTCGTTTTGCGGGAGAGGATTAGGATGACGCTGCGGATTTCGTCGTCGCGCCCGATCACCGGGTCCAGCTTGTGATTTTTGGCGAGCGCCACGAGGTCCTGGCCGTACTTGGAAAGCGCGTCGTAGGTTTCCTCGGGACTGTCGCTTGTCACGCGCGTGTTGCCGCGGACGGTGGAAAGCGCGGAAAGAAAACGGTCGCGGGTGATGCCGAAGCGGTTGAACAAGTCGCGCATGGCGGAATCCGGACGGTCGATCATGGCGAGCATGATGTGCTCGACGGACACGTATTCGTCCTTCATGCGCTTCGCCTGGTTTTCCGCTTCCGCGAGCACGGCGTCCACGTCGGCGGAGACGTAGATCTTTCCCGGCTCGCGGCCCGGGCCGGTGACGGAGGGGATTTTCCGCACCTGCTGGTCCACGGCCCCGAGGACCGTTTCGGAGTCCAACCCCATTTTCGTCAGGAGCTGGGGGATCAGCCCTCCTTCCTGCTGCAGAAGCGCCTTTGCGAGGTGCTCCTCCTCAATCTGCATGCAGCTGTTTCCCAGCGCGATGTCCTGAGCCTGCTGGATCGCCTCCAGCGATTTGTGGGTAAAATTTTGTGCGTCCATATGAGATCTCCTTTGCGGGTTCCTTTTTAGAGGATGATGGCGTTTTCCAGAAACGCGAGGTAGTGCTCTTCGACTTCACGGCCGGTTTCCTCCGGGCTGTCCACGCCGGAAAAGTAACTTTTGAGGTCCGTGTCGAATTCGCCCAGATAGGCGAGGATCGCCTCGGCCGTCCGGTCGCTCGTGCGGTCGGATTCGCTCTGCGGGCAGCGAAGCCTGCGGGAATACCGTCCCGGTTCGGTTTCGCTGGGGACTTTGCCCCCGGGGAACCGGGAACCGATCCATTTGTTCTCGAGCGCTTCCCAGAAGCGGAAAAACTCTTCCGAAAGCTCCAGCAGTCCGCTGTTCTGCGTGCGGAAGGAAGCGCGCGCTTCGCCGAAATACGGGGTGCTTTCGCGGTAAAGCTCCAAAACGTAGCGCACCGTCGGGTGGTAGCGGTAGTGCAAAGGGCTGCGGATGTAAAATATGCTTGCGCCCGGCTGCCAGTTGGCGTTGAAGTCGTTCAGGCCGGAAAGAAGGCTTTCCATGCGGGTGAAAATGTCCCGCATTCTGTTTTCCGGGATCGGGCAGGAAAGGTATTCGGCCAGAATCTGATTGATCAGCCCGGAGCGGCTGGTGCTTCGCTCGCAGGCGAGCTGGTCCACCGCGTCGACGACGCTGTCCAGAAGGACAAGGCTGTAAACGTTTTTTCCCAAGCGGTTCACTTCCAATCCAAGAAACAGTATAGCACGGTTCTATAATTTGTCAATATGATTATATAAATTATAATACGAGTTATTAAATCGCACCGACGGAATATTATCTTCCGGCGGAAGGAATTTTCCGATTGCTCCGGGGGGAAGCCGGCGTAAAATCCCGTTTCCAGTGTACCCGCAAACCATCCGGATCATTCCGCCTCCGGTGGTGCCGCGTGCAAAAGGCCGGCCCGGTTTTTCGCCGTGCCGGCCCCCTCGTGTCCGTGCGCCAGGTCCTCTTTCATCGCGGTTCGCCTCGGAGCGCTTACAGTTTGAAGTCTTCCGGATCGTACCGCTTCGGCGGCGGAGTCTGCGCCGGCACCCGCTTCAGCGGGTCGTAGCGGAATTCCCCGCAGGGCCGGTCCCCGCGGTTGAGCTCGCATCCGTGCTCCAAACCGTGGGCACAGTAGGAGCAGTCCGGCTCGACTGTGTTTCCAAACAGCTTCTTTTTCTTTTTCCCGAACATTACCGCATTCCTCCCGCCGACTTCATGCGCCGATTTCGGGCGCGTCCGTTAAAAATCATTATATCATCTTTCCCGGCCGCGTTCCAGACGCCCGTGCGGCAGGCTGAATAAAAGCGCGGCGCAGAGCAGAAGAAGCGCGGCCGCGGAAAAGACGCTCCCCGAGAAAATGCCGACGGCGGGACCCTCGAAGGTGGAGAACGCCTCCGCGGCGCGGGGGAAAAAGAGCGAATAAACCGCGCAGGCCGCCGCCGCCAGGATTCCCTGGGCCAGACGGCAGAGGAGGAAGCGCCCGACCCGGATCTTCATCTTGCCCACGCACGCGAAGATCTGGAAGTGGACGCACACGCCGCCCCAGCCGAGCGCGAAGGCAATGG
>DHAI01000090.1:17492-18161 GCA_002397355.1 Ruminococcaceae bacterium UBA4958
TGCGGCGTCCGAAGCGGACTCGACGAATGCCTGCGCCGGCCTGCGGCGCGGCCTTTCCTTCCGTCGCTCCGGGCTTTCCTTTTCCCGGCGCGAGCCTATGCCGGAGAGAAGGCCCATCGCAAGGAACGCGGTGAGCTGGGAGGCGAACAGGATTCCGCCCGCCCGAGCGCTCCGCAGAAAGCCGACACCCACGGCGGTGACCACGAAGGAGGGGCCGGCGTTTACGCAGAATGTCATGATGCGTTCCGCCTGCTCCGGCGTTACGGCCCCTTCCTCCCACAGCGCGGCGGCGGAGCGCGCTCCGGCCGGATATCCCCCGAAAGCGCCGAGCAGGACGGAGGAGGCCGCGCTTCCCGGCAGGTGAAACAGAGCGCGCGTCGGCTTCTCCAGCACCCTGCCGATTTTTTCGGAAACGCCGCTTTTTACCACAAAGACCGCGAGAACCAGAAACGGGTAAAGCGATGGGACCAGCACGCCAAGCGAGTAATCCAGCCCGTTCCTCGCCCCCTGCGCGGCCGCCGCCGGAAAGAAAAGCAGCGCGCAGGCGGCGGCCAGCGCCGCTGCGGCAAGTATGTTTCCCGTCCTTTTCATTGGGATCACCTCACCCGCCATGTATATGCCGCGCGCGGATATTTCATCCTTTTGCCGCATAGCATTTGTCAGGGATAC
>DHAI01000011.1:0-3628 GCA_002397355.1 Ruminococcaceae bacterium UBA4958
CCGACGATGCGGTAGCCGTAGGACGGCTCCCGCTGCAGCGCCGCCAGGACGCAGATCTCCAGCACTCCTTTTTTCCGCTGAGTGTCCATTTTCTCTCCTTTCCGAACGCCGGCGGCCCGGCCGCGCAGGCTTTCTTTTTTCCAATAGCCGGTCCGACCGGTTGCGGCTTATACTGTGTTTTATATAGTATACTGCATTGCGCAGTTTGTCAAGGACGAATTGCAGCGCGGCAGCGATTTTTTTTAGCCGCCGGCCGTTCCGCGCTTCCCGACCGGAAAGGATAGACTTTTCGCCCGATCCGCTGTAAAATGAAAGCGCCTTGAAAAACCTTTTCCGAACCGCCGCCGACCGGGCGGAAAAGCCTGAATGCGGAGCGTTGCCATGAATGCCGTATACGAAAACAAATCCTGCCCCATGTACGCCGAAACCCAGCGGTCCCTTTCGCCCGTGCCGCACCTGCACAAGGAAGTGGAGATCGTCTATGTGAGGAACGGGAGCTGCGTCGCCTTCGCCGACCGAAGCAGCTTCGCGCTGCGCAGGGGCGACCTGTTCCTCGCGTTCCCGAACCAGATCCATTACTATGAAAAAGCGGCGGTGGGGACCTACTATGTGCTCATCAGCTCCCCGGACGTTTTCTTCGGGCTGGGAAGCGAGATCTGCAACCACGTGCCCGTCTGCAACGTGCTTTCCGTCGGCGAAGGGAGCCCCGTCGCGGGCCTCGTGCGGCGCGCCGTCCTCGCCGGGGGAAAATACCGGATGACCGCGCTCCACGGCTACATGAACCTGCTGATGAGCGCCGTTTTTCCGCTGCTCACGCTCAAGCCGCTGATCCTCTCCGACAACCTGACGGTGCACAGCGTGCTGGACTACTGCTCGCACAACTGCACGAGGGGGATCACGCTCGACACGGCCGCGCGCGACCTGCACCTGAGCAAATACTATATCTCCCACGTCCTGAACCAGCAGCTCCACCTGCGCTTCAACGAGTACGTCAATACGCTGCGGATCGACGCGGCGTGCGACAGCCTGAAGGAAACGGACAAAAAAATAGCCGACATCTCGGAAGATGTCGGCTTCGGAACGATCCGGTCCTTCAACCGCTCGTTCAAGCGGCTGATGAATATGACACCGAAACGATACCGGGAAATGCTGCGGCCGGATCAGCCGAGCGAATTCAGGTAGTCCGCGCTCATCTTCGCGCACTCCAGCGGGGACTTCCCCATGCTCGGTTCGTCCTGCTCGACGACGACCCACAGCGCCCCCGCCTCTTTCGCCGCCTTCAGGATGGCGGGCATGTTCTGCAGGCCGTGGCCCAGCGGGCGGAACTCGAATTTGCCGGACGTCTCCTTCTTCTTGCTCTCGTCGATGCCGATGAGCGCGTACATATTCTCGCATTTCTGGCCCGCGAAATCCTTCAGGTGGACGATTTCCGCGCGGCCGGCGTATTTTTTCAGGTACTTCACCGGGTCTTCCCCGCCGACGTTCACCCAGCAGGTGTCGAGCTCCGTCAGCAGAAGGTCCGCGGGAACCTTTTCGTACAGCACGTCGAGCGCGTACTCGCCGCCGATCTTCGCGAACTCGAAGTCGTGGTTGTGGTAGCAGAGCTTCATGCCAAGCTCCTTCGCCTTTTTGCCCAGCGTCTTCGCGCCCTCGATCACCTCGTTGAACTTCGGCTTGCCCGGGCGGTACTCCTCCGTCAGGTAAGGGATCACGACGTATTTGCAGCCGATGTCCCGGTAAGTTTTCAGCAGGCCGGGGTCCTTCATCATGTCGGCGAACGGAACGTGCGCGGAAATCGGCACAAGGCCGTCTTCACCGCACATTTTTTTGACCTCCGCGGCGCCGTGCCCGTACAGCCCCGCGAACTCCACGCCGTCGTAGCCCATCGCCTTCACCTTTTTCAGGGTTCCCTCGAAATCCTTTTCCATGTCCCCGCGGACCGAATACAGTTGAAGCGCTACCGGGAAATCTTTCATATGTAAAACACCCCTCGTTTTTTATTTCCAATTTTCAAAATCCCGGGCGGAAAGCCTTCAGGGCCCCGGCCCGGCCCGCGTCAGATGACGAACTGGCGCATATAGCGGTACGAAAGCTTGACGGACTCCAGCACGCGCCGGCGGCTTCCCTCGAACGCCTTGTCTTCGATCTCCACGCAGGCGCAGCCGTCGTAGCCGATGTCGGTCAGCGCGGAGACGTATTTGCCCCAGTCGACGTCGCCGAGGCCCGGGAGCTTCGGGACCATATATTCCAGCGGATAGGCCATGATGCCCACGTCGCGCAGCCGGTCCGGCAGCAGCTTGATGTCCTTGAAGTGGACGTGGAAGATCTTGTCCCTGAACTCGTACAGCGGTCTGATGTAATCCATCTGCTGCCAGACGAAATGGCTCGGGTCGAAGTTGATGCCGAAATTGTCGCTGGGCAGCAGCGCGAACATCTTCCTCCACAGATCCGGCGTGGTGAACAGATTCTGCCCGCCGGGCCACTGCTCCGCCCCGAACAGCATCGGGCAGTTCTCGATGGCGACCTTCACGCCCTGCTCTTCCGCGAAGCGGATGATCGGCGGCCACACCTGCTTGAATATCTCGAGGTTGTCTTCCACGTTTTTCGTCTGGTCGCGCCCGATGAAGGTCGTCACGAGGTTGACGCCGAGCAGGCGGCTCATCCGGATCACCTTTTTCAGGTGCTCGATGCTGGCGCTCCGCTTCTCCGGGTCGCCGTCCATCGTGTTGGGGTAGTACGCGAGCGAAGAGATCCGGATCTTCTTCTTCCCGCAGTAATCCTTGAGATAGGCGATATATTTTTCGGAGGTGTCGTTCACGTCGATATGGCTGACGCCGGCATAGCGGCGCTCCGCCTTCCCCTGCGGCCAGCAGGCCACCTCCACGCACTCGTAGCCGTTCTCCGACGCGTTGTCGATCATTTCCTCAAAGGAAAATCCGTCGTAGATTGCGCTCAAGATTCCGAGTTTCATGAACTTTCATTCCCTTCCTGACAATGTGTTCCGCGCAGGCTTTCCGCCGGGACGGTCCCGGTCAATTTTTTCTTGTCCCGCGCTTGCTTTTTGTCTTTATTGTATAAATATCCGGCCGGTTAAGCAAGTCAATCCGGTCGCATTTTGTGGACAAATATTGCTGTGTTGCGTTTCCCCGCCAAAAGCGCGTTTCGCCGGCGGGCCAACCGCGGCCCGGAAACCGCCCGTGGCTCCCCGGCGCATTTTATGGTACAATGAAAGCAGATTGGAAAAAACGCGGCGGAAGGAGGCACGAATGCGGAGATGAACACAAAACCGACGCGGCGGGACGTGGCGCGGCTGGCCGGCGTCTCGACGGCGACAGTGTCCAACGTGGTCAACCGGTCCGGCAAGGTGAAGGAGGAAACCGTCCTCCGCGTGCAGCGCGCGATCGACAGGCTGCACTACCGGCCGGACATGGTGGCCCGCAGCCTGACGACGGGGAAAACCATGCAGATCGGCATCGTGCTGGAGGACGTCCTCAACCCCTTCTACGGGGAAATCGTGAGGGAATTCGAAAACGCCGCCGGCGAACGCGATTATTTCGTCAGCGTCTGCACCGGCCTGCGCAAGCTGGACGGCTACTTCGACAGCGCCGTCACCCGCGGGCTGGACGGC
>DHAI01000011.1:3792-4109 GCA_002397355.1 Ruminococcaceae bacterium UBA4958
TCTTCGTCACGGCGCTGCCGTACAAGTTCCGGGTGGAAAAGCTCTACCGCCTGGTGGACTGCGGCGTCCGGGTGCTCACAAGCGGCAACGTCAACGTGGACCGCAGCCGCGTCTCCTCGATCGAGCAGGACTACGAAAGCGGCATGGCCGCGGCAATACGCCACCTTTACCGGCTCGGCCACCGCCGCATCGCCTACCTCAGCGGCCTGGGGCGGTCGCAGACCTTCGACCTGCGCTGCGTCGCCTACCGGCGCTGCGCCGCGGAGCTCCGGCTGCCGGACGCCGGCTCCCTGCTTGTTTCCGGGGAGGCCCCCTTT
>DHAI01000011.1:4258-4683 GCA_002397355.1 Ruminococcaceae bacterium UBA4958
CTCCGGGGAGGCCCCCTACACGACGAACGTGCGCGACGGCTACAACTGCGCCGCGCGCCTGCTGCGCTCCGGGAAACGCTTCACCGCGGCCGTCTGCGGCAACGACCTGATGGCCATCGGCGCCATCCGCGCGTTCCGGGAAAGCGGCCTTCGGGTGCCGCAGGACGTCTCGGTCGTCGGCTTCGACGGCATCGAGATCGGCCGTTTCTGCGACCCGCCGCTCACGACGATGAGCCTCGACAAGGAGCGGTTCGGCCGCAAGGCGTTCGAGCTCCTTTACCGCGGCATGGCCTGCGGGGAAACCGCCTCCTGCACGGAGGGCCTGACTCTGCTGGAGGGCGGCTCCACCGCCCCGTGCCCGTCCGCGCCCTGACCGCGGCCGGCGGGCCGGACGGTTTTCCCCCCACTGCACGAGGCGGCCCCTC
>DHAI01000011.1:4812-17081 GCA_002397355.1 Ruminococcaceae bacterium UBA4958
CCCGGGCTCACTGCACGAGGCGGCCCCTCTCCGCCGGAACCGGCGGAGAGGGGCCGCTTTTTCCCTTTCCCGGGAAACGCCGCGTTTATTCTTTTTCGAGCGGCTTGGGGTTGGGGCAGTCGATCTTTTCCCTGTGGATGGTCGGCGCGGCCCATTTCACCGCGTTGCGGAGCACCCGCTGGATATTCGGGTCATGGTAGGTCGGGTTGCTCTCGTGGCCGGGCTGGAAATAGAAGATTTTGCCGTAGCCCCTGCGGTACGTCACGCCGGAGCGGAAAACCTCGCCGCCGCTGAACCAGCCGAGGAACACCGTCTCGTCCGGCTCCGGAATATCGAACGGCTCGCCGTACATTTCCTCCACGGGCAGCTCGAAGTGCTCCGGCAGGCCGGCCGCGATGGGATGCGTCGGGTTGACCGTCCAGAGGCGCTCGCGGTCGCCGTCGCGCCACTTGAGCGTGCAGCTCGTGCCCAGAAGGAACCGCAGCGGCTTGCACAGGTGGCCGGAGTGCAGCACGATCAGTCCCATGCCCTTGAGCACGGCCTCCTGTACCCGGCGGGCGATCTCGTCGGGCACCTCGTCGTGGGCCATGTGGGCCCACCAGATCAGCACGTCCGTATGCGCGAGCACGTCCTCCGTCAGGCCGCACTCCGGGTCGGAAAGCGCCGCCGTGCGCGCCACGATCCCGTCGTCCTGCTCCAGAAAGTCCGCGATCGCGCGGCTGATGCCCTCCGGATAGATCTTCAGAACGTTTTCCTGCGTCCTGTCCTGCTTTCTTTCGTTCCAAACCGTTACATGAATCGCCATAAGTATTTCCTTTCCGCCGTACCGGCAGTCGTTTCAGTTTTTCAGCAGCGGGGACGCGTTACCGCTTTTCCCCGTCGAAACGGTATTCCTTCCCGCTCGCGGCCGAACGGTAGATGCCCTCGAGGATCTGCGTCACGACGAACGCCTGCTCCGGCTTGACGAGCGGCTCGGTGTCGTTCAGGATCGACTTCAGCCACTGCTCCGCCTCGCACGCGCCCGCGTCCATGCTCTTGCCGCCGAAATACGCGACCTCGCCGCCGGGCGAGAAATGCTCCTCCGTCATCCTGCCGTGGTAGTCGCGGTTGAAGACGAGCGTGTCTCCCTTGAACTGCTGGTCCAGGGGCGAGCGCATCTCCGCGCCGGCCTTCGTCCCGCAGAGCGTGGTGGCGGCCTCCCTCTGGTTGAGGATGTTCAGGGCCCAGGAGCTTTCGAGATAAACCGTGGCGCCGTTCTCCATCTTGATGAAGCCGAACGCGGAATCCTCCACTTCGTATGTATCCGGGTTCCACGGGCCCCAGATGTTGCTCTGCGCCGCTTCCCTGGAATGGCCCAGCTTGCAGAAAACCGACCCCGTTACGGACACGGGCTTGTAGTTGTCCATCATCCAGAGCGTCATGTCCAGCGCGTGGGTGCCGATGTCGATGAGCGGGCCGCCGCCCTGCAGCGCCTTGTTCGGGAAAACGCCCCAGGTGGGCACCGCGCGGCGGCGCAGCGCGTGCGCCTTGGCGAAGTAGATCTCGCCCAGGTCGCCGGCCGCGCACGCCTCGTGCAGGACCTGCACCTCCGGGCGGAAGCGGTTCTGGTAGCCGATGGTGAATTTCTTCCCCGATTTCTTCCACGCGTCCAGCATCTTCCGGGCGGAAGCCGAGCTTTCCGCCATCGGCTTTTCGCTCAGCACGTGCTTGCCTGCCTCGAACGAGGCGACGGCCGCCGGGCAGTGGACGACGTTCGGCGTCAGCACGTGCACCACGTCGATCGCCTCGTCCTTGAGCATCTCGTTGTAATCCGTATAGACCTTCGCGTCCGGCGTGCCGTATTCCTTCGCGGCCTTCTCCGCGCGCTCCGGGATAATATCGCAGAAAGCGACCATCTCGCAGAGCTCCGGGAACTTTTTCAGGGCGGGAAAATGCTTGCCGTTCGCAATGCCGCCGCAGCCGATGAACCCGATTTGCAGTTTTCCGTTTTTCACTCAAAACCCTCCGTTTTCGAGACAGGATGGAAGCCGTCCCACGAACCCCCTCCGGCGTCTCCCGTTTCCCCTTTCCCGAAACGGCTGTCCGGAATCATACAGGATTCGCTTTCTCCATTTCCTGTTTTTGTCTTTATTGTATAAATTCCCGGCGGGTTAAGCAAGTCAATCCGGCTGCAATTTGTAGACAAATATTGCTGTATCGCGGCGCGGGACCGCGCGCACGCCCCGGCAGCCGACTGCCGCGCGGCGCTTTATTTTTCCGAACCGGGGGACGGCGCGGAAAATCCGGCGCAAACGTGATATAATGTCTCTCGGCGCATCTGCGCGACGAAAATACCGGAACGGAGGAGCTTCCGATGCGGAAACCGCGTATTTCTCCCGAAATAAAACCGACGCTCAACATGGCCGCCGTGCAGGCAAGCTACTGGTTCGCGTGCGCGTTTACTCCGTACAGCACCGTCTACCTGCAGCGGAACGGGTTCGGCGCGCCGCAGATAGGCATCCTCAACGCGGCCTGCAGCGTCACCGCCATTTTCGCCATGGTCGCGTGGGGCCTCGTGAGCGACCGCATCAACTCCATCAAGAAAACGCTGCTGCTCTGCACCGCCGGCGGCGCCGCCACCTTCGCGCTGGTTCCCGCGTTCCCGCCGGCGCTGCCCGGCTGGACGACGCTGATCTTCTTCTACTTCCCGCTCTCGAACGTTTTCCGCGGGTGCTCGGCCATGCTGCTCGACAACCTCTCAATCCGGCTCTGCGCGCGGGAGCGGATTAACTACGGCCCGGTGCGCGCGCTCGGTTCGTTCTCCTTTATGGTCGGCAGCCTGCTGACCGTCCCTCTCCTGGCGAAGCTCGGCGTCGCCGCGTCGTTCTGGCTCAACGGCCTCACGACCGTGCCGGCCCTCGTATTCCTCGCGCGCTGCAGCGATCCGAAAGTGCCGGAGGCTGAGCGCAGCGAGAGGAAGCGGAAGCCGGACCCGCGCGGCCTGTTCCGCAATTCCTACTACATAGCGTTTCTCGTCTTCACCGTTGCCATCTTCATCCCGTACAGCGCGGAGTCCGCGTTTCTGCCCTACCTGATGGAGGACGTCGGCGTCTCCAGCACGCAGTACGGCACGCTGCTGGCCGTGCGGGCCACGATGGAGATCCCGTTCCTGCTGTTCATCCGGAAGCTGCGGCGGCGCTTCCGGCTCTCCCGCCTCATCATGCTCTCCGGCGTCTTTATGGCCGCGGAATGCTTCGCGCAGTCCCTTTTCACGCACGGCCTGGGCACCCTGCTCGTTTTCGGCTCGGTGTTCGGGCTGGGGTACGGCATTTTCCTCGGGACGGCGCCGCAGTACCTGCTGCGGCTGGCGCCCGACCACCTGAAGGCGACGGCGCAGTCGCTCTATGCTTCCGTGAGCGCCGTCTCGGGCATCGTGGGGAACTTCGCCGGCGGCTTCCTCTGCCAGGCGCTCCGCCCGCGCCCGTTTTACCTGCTGCTGGGCGCGCTGTTCCTTTTCGCCATCGGCGTGTTCGCCGCCTCGTTCCTTTTCGCGCGCGGCCGATACAACCCCGCCGACGAAAAAGGCTGAGCTGCCGAAGGTGCGGCGCTTCCGGTTCCGCAGGACTTTTGCAATTTGCCGGAGGATTCGATACGATAGAGCAAACGATGGATCGCGTTTCATTTTTTACCGCAAGGACGGTGATATTGTGCTCCCCTCCCGTGACAATCCGATCAAAAGGAACCGCAAGATCGGGACAAAACGCGCCGGCTACAGAAAGCAAAGCGACTTCCGGATCCCTTGGCAGGGCCGCGCCCCGTTTTATGAGAATCTGGAATCCGCAGAACTTTATCAGAGGGAAATAAACGGTAAGCGCTACTCCTTCGCCGTCGAAAAATTAAAGCGAGGGTACCGGCATATCTGCAGCGTGGATGAGATATGCGACGTAATAAAATACGTCCCGGAGGAGGATTTGGAAGGGCTCAGCCTGATCGTCTTAAGACAGCCGAAGAAAAAAGAGGAGATTTTCAGCCCGTGTTGGGGAAGATTGCAGTACGACTACAAATATGGGAATCGAACGCAGCCGGCCATTCTATTGGAAGCCCTCGATTTAGGCAGGCCCATGAAAATTAGAAAAACCGGAATTTCCCCCTTCTTCCGAAAAGAGTTAAATCGATTGGAAAAGGAAGGGGCCGAGATTTTAAATGATAAAAGGCGATTGACGGTTCGAATCACCTTTCAGTCGGCAAAGAACATTCAATTATACAGGACGCTTTTACATGAAGTGGGGCATTACGTTTCCTATAAAAAAGGATGCCGTGTGAATTGTTATGAAGAGAATGAGGCTTACGCAAACCGTTATGCGGCGCACATAAAGTCATTGCTGCCGCCGGCGTTTGAGCACGAAGCGGCGTTTCGTGCAGAAGGAAAAGGCCGGAAGGCTGTTAAAAAATATTTTCTAAGGAATACGCCTTGAGCGGCTTGAAAAGCCCGTTCAAGGCGTATTCCTTTATGCAATTTTGCGCTTAAGCTTCGTTTTGCAGCAGTCCCTTTCAAGCCTTATCCACGGTTCCGGAGAAGGCGGTCAGGCTCGTTTCCACACCGCATAGCGCTCCGGCGGAAAGCCGCCGCCGGTCACGGCTCCCACTGCCTGCGGTCCAGCCACCTGCCGTTCGTGAAATCGGGGATCGCCTGCGGCATGCCGCCCATGGCGACGCTCTGCTCGCTCAGGCACGAAACGCTCATCCACGCCGCGGCGTCGTACACGTCGATCGGCGCGGGGGCGTTGGCGCGGGCCGCGTCGAAAAACGCGTTGAACTCCAGCCAGTCGATGCCGTCGTGGCCGCCCTGCACCCCTTCCGCAAGATACTTTTTCCAGACGGGATGGTCGTATTTTTCACGGTACTCCTCGGCGCTGTTCCAGCGCTTCTTCCAGTTGAAATCGTACTTGTTGTCTTTCCCGTCGAGAAAAACGCTGTCATTGTCCTCCATGAACATGCCCTTCGTCCCCTGCACGTGGAACGCGCGGGAATACGGGCGGGGCAGCGTGGTGTCCAGCGTCAGGCAGATCGTCTCGCCGCGGGCGCACTTGACGACCGTGGTGACCACGTCGCCCTGCGCGAAACGCAGGCTCGCCGCGTCGTACTGCGGCCCCTTCTCGCGCATCAGGTATTCGTGCAGCCCCGCCGCTTTCGAGGCCACCGACACGAGCGTCAGCATCCTGTTCCCGCGGTTGACGTCCAGCACGTTCGCGATCGGCCCGAGCTCATGCGTCGGGTAGTTTTCGCAGTTGCGGCCGAGGTAGTTGCGGAAGCGGTAGTGGCGGTTTTCGCGGCCGTAGGAGACCTCGTCCCGCAGGTCGTGCCGGTAGCCGCCCTGGCAGTGGACGACCTCGCCGAAAACGCCCTGCCGCACCATATTCAGAACCATCAGCTCGTCGCGGCCGTAGCAGCAGTTTTCCAGCAGCATGCAGTGCGTTCCGGTCTCTTCGTGCGTGCGGACCAGCTTCCAGCAGTCGTCCAGCGAATAGGCGCCGCCCACCTCGAACGCGGTGTACTTTCCGGCCTTCATCGCGTCGCAGGCCAGGCCGACGTGGGACTCCCACGAGGCGGTGATCAGCACGGCGTCGATTTCGCTCAGAGCGAGCAGCTCCCTGTAGTCCGCCGTTTTGCGCGGCGCAGGCTGTCCGGCTTTCTCAACCATCCGCGCCGCCCGGTCGCACCGGTCCGCGTAGCGGTCGCAGACGGCCGCCACGCGGACGCCTTCCCGCGGAAGGACGCACTGCTCGAGGAGCGACGTGCCGCGGCATCCGAGGCCGATCACGCCGATCGTCAATAAATCTTTCATCTTTCCATCTCCTTAACACAGAGTCCGACTCCATTGTTTCCGGCTCGATACTTTTCCCGCCCGGTCCGCGCTCCGAACGCGCGGCTGCCGGTACAGGATCTCCCTTACAGGAAAGATTATAGGAAAACGCCGAAATATTGTAAATGAGTTTTCCGGAATTAAATCAATTGTACAAAAAAATTACAGTTTCAGGCCTCCGCGCCCGAATCCGCTCCGCCGGGGCGCCGCGGCGCGGTTTTACGGAAAAGGCAGGGCGCATGCGGGCGCCGGCCGCCGAAGAAACGGGCTTGATTTTTACGCCGCGGGCCCATAGAATAACGAATGGGCATGGATTCCGGACTCTTCCCCGAGCGGATCGGGGCGGCCCAATTTTTGAAAGGGATGACCGAAACAGTGAAACTACAGTTTTTAGGCACCGCCGCCGCCGAGGGCTGGCCGGCACTTTTCTGCGACTGCCCGTACTGCCGGGAGGCGCGCCGCCTCGGCGGAAAAAACATCCGCACCCGCTCGCAGAGCATCGTGGACGATCGTCTGCTGATCGACTTTCCGGCGGACACCTACTGGCACAGCGTCCGCTACGGCGTCCACCTGGAAAAAATCGAGCATGTCCTCGTCACGCATTCCCACGAGGACCATTTCTACCCGCTGGAATTTTTAAATAAACGCCCCGGCTTCGCGCGCGGATACGCTTCCGGCGACGTCCCGCAGCTTCACCTCTACGGGAACGAAGCCGTTTTCGTCCGGATGAACGACGCGCTGCAAAGCGTGTTCGGCGAAGGCGGCCAAAAGCAGTGGGAACCGTTCCTGAAGCTGCATCTGCTGCGCCCGTTCGGAGCGTTTTCCATCGGCGGCTACCGCATCACGCCGCTGCCATGCAACCATATGGCGACCGAGCAGGCCCTGATCTATCTGATCGAAGCCGGGGGCAAACGCCTGCTTTACGCCCACGACACGGGCAAGCTCCTCCCGGAAACGCTGGAGTTCCTGAAAGGTAAAGCGCTGAGCGCCGCCAGCCTCGACTGCACGCTCGGGGCGCTCAGCGCCCCGGAGGGGGGCCATATGGGGTTCCCGGAGAATCTCGCGCTGCGCCGGTGGATGCTGGAAAACGGATGCGCCGACGAAAACACCGTTTTTGTCTCCAACCACTTCTCCCACAACGGGACGGCGGTTTACGACAAAATGGTGGAAATCGCGAAAGGCACCGGCTTCACCATCTCCTACGACGGCATGACCATCACGTTCTGAGCCGCCGTGCAACCGGAAAAACCGCAGGGCAAGAGCACCGGCCCGCCGCATGAAAGCGGCGGGCCGGTGCTCTTGCTGCTGGCTGGTCTGACCGCTCACCCGGCAAAGAGCGGTCAGATCTGTTCAATATGTTCATTAATTTTGAAGTCAAAAATAAGTTTTAAAGTTTTGCTTGAAATTTTATTACATGTATTATATAATAACTTTGAAATAAAGTTTCTTCGATCCGCTTCGGAGGTGGCAGCATGAAAGGGAATTTTTCCGCAGGAGAGGTACGGCAAAACGCGATTATTTACAGAAGATGGAGAAAACGCCACAATATCCTTAAAAACTGGCAGCTGTATCTCATGTTCTTCCCGGCTTTTCTTTTTCAAAATATTATTCTACGCGTTTTCCGGGCCGGACAAAAGCAGCCCGGCCCGTGTAAAGCGCGGAAAGGCAGGAGCCGTAATGTACCTCAGCCGATATCATTTTGGAAATAAGCTGGTGTCTGTCGCAATCGACAGCCTAACGGGAGAACTGCTTGAGTTTGTGAACGAGAGCAATGGGGAGAACCTGATCAAGAATTCGGAATTTTCGCTGCATCAGCCGTTCTGGATCCTTGCAGACAAAAGCGGGGCAAAGATAAAACTGTTCGGCGCAGACGTCTATCAAATTACCAGACATCCCGTGTTAAAACCCGCGATCTCGTCGCAGAAGAGTGCGGACGGCGGCATCACCGTCACAGTGCGATACCAGGCCCTTACCGACGGGGAAGACGTCTATGCAGTCTCCGCTTCTTACACCGTATGCCTGCCCGCCGGAAAAAGCGAGACCGTCTGGAGGATGAAAGCCGACAACCGGGAAAACGGGCTCGTGGTGAAGCAGGTGCATTTCCCGTGCATCAACGGCGTCTATCTGGGCGACACCTGGGAAGACGACACTCTCGTTTACCCGTACCTCGCCGGAGTCCGCATTCCGGACCCCGTCGACGTCCTTTCCGGCCCGCACCAGCGCGTCGGGTGGAAATGGCAGGAATACCGTTACTACTACGAGAGAAAAAATCTCGCTTCCGGTCCGGATAAGGACGGGCTTTACGCCATGGAGTGCGAGTATTCCGGTCCGCTTTCCATGACGTGGCTCGACTACTACGGCGGCGGCACGGGCTTTTATTTTGCCAATCACGATCCGGAGCCGAGGATCATCGGGCTTCGCGCCGACACCCCGGGCACGGGGAACCCCGGAATGAACTTTTCCGTTATCCATCGTCCGGCTCTCGCCTTCGGGGAACACTGGACGTCGCCGGAGGCGGTCGCCGCGGTGCATGCGGGGGACTGGCACGAGGGTGCCCGCCGTTACCGCGCCTTCCGTGAAAAATGCCTGCAGATCACCCCGCGCCGCCCCGCGTGGTTCGACCGCAGCGCGGGCCTTATCGCTCATTATGACTTTAAATATCAGTGCGGCGGCGTGGTGCATCGCTACAAGGATATCCCGCGCCTTTTGGACGAGGCGCACGATCTGGGAATCAACCACCTTCTGATCGCCGGATGGCACCGCGACGGCTTCGACCACGGTTTTCCGCAGTATGAGCCGGACGGCGACCTCGGTACGGAGGAAGAACTGCACGACGCCATAGGGAACATCAGGAAGGGCGGCGGGCACGTGTGCTTTTATGTCAACTCGCGCCTTGCGAACAGAAAGTATGCCGCCCTGGAGGATTTTATCCGGGAAAATGCGATCCTTCAGGAGGACGGCAGCGTGCTGACGGAAAGCTACGGCAACCAGGACCTCACATTCGCAGCCATGTGCATCAACTCGCCCGGATGGCCGGAGAAGCTGAAGGGCGCGCTCCGCTTTGCCACTGAGAAGATCGGCATCGACGGCGTTTACCTCGACCAGCTCGCCATGGCGGCGCCCGGCCACTGCAGCAATGGCGCGCATGCTCACGCGCCCGACTGCTGGAACGCGGGTTATCAGGCACTTCTCGGAGATATTTCCTCCCGGTATCAGCAGCAGGAAAAAGGCGATATGTGCATCATTCACGAAGGCGTCTCCGATTCTTACGGCGGGCTCGTCTCCGGGCAGCTGATCTCGACCTTTTCTTATTTCCACTGCGGCGCGTTTCCGGAGATGTACAAATATACGTTCCCGGAGCAAATCCTCGTGGATATGCTCTATCCCGAAAAAAATATGGCGATGCGCCCGGTCCACGTCGGGCAGATCTCAACGCAGCTGATCAACGAGGCATTCCTAACCGGATGCTATTATTGGATCTACGACCTGGTGGACGACAACACGTTTACCCGCGATCCGAAGCAGTACGAATACCTGAAAAATGCAGTTACCCTGCGGAATTTCTGGCTGAGCCATTTTGGCCAGGGCCTTTTCCGGGACACGGATTCCATCCGCATGCAGGGCGGGGCGAGCGGGAAGCGCTTCGATTTCGGCGAGGACCGGCTGATTGCCTGCGCTGCCCGCGGCGCCGGGGCAAAGTGCTCGGTGCGGATGCAGGACGGCGGCTGGGAGACGGCCCGGTCCTATTTTGTGGACCACGGAGAGGTCCGTGAGGAAGACGCGGTTTGTAAGCGAGACGGCGATACGCTTGTCGTTGCGCTGCCGGACGCGCCGCTCAGTCTGCTTTCCATTTCCAGACGGAAACAAACGAAATGAACGATAATGAAAAAAGGGAATTGTTTTTTCATGCGAATTACTTTCCTGGAAAAAGGAATGATCATATTATATGGACTATAACCAGCTTTCCACCGAGCAGGTTAACCCGGACACGGAAAATATCGATATGTGCTCATCGTTTGAAATTGTGAGACTGATCAACTCTGAAGACCAAAAAGTCGCCGCCGCGGTAGAAAAGGAACTGCCCCGGATTGCGGAGGCAGTTGATCTTATCGTCGACCGGTTTCGCAGGGGAGGAAGGCTGATTTACATCGGGGCAGGAACGAGCGGCCGCCTCGGCGTCCTCGACGCATCCGAATGCCCGCCGACTTTCGGCACGGACCCTTCCATGGTCATGGGCATTATAGCGGGAGGCGACGCGGCCCTCCGCTCCGCCGTGGAAAAGATTGAGGACTGCGACGGCATCGGCCGACGCGATATGCAAAGCCATCATGTCGGCCGGCTCGATGCGGTAGTAGGGATTACGGCGAGCGGGAACGCCCGCTACGTCTGCGGCGCCCTGCAGGAAGCGCGCCGGCGCGGGGCGGCAACCATCGCGGTCTGCAATACCAGGCCGGCCGCGCTGTCCGCGTACGCGGACGTGTCGGTCATCCCCATCGTCGGCCCCGAGGTGATCATGGGAAGCACGCGGATGAAAGCCGGTACGGCACAGAAAATGGTGCTGAACATGCTGACCACGGCATCCATGATTCAACTGGGAAAAACATATCGCAACCTGATGGTCGACTTGGTTCCGTCCAATCAGAAATTACTTGACAGAAGCATCCGCATCGTAATGGCCGCAGCGGCAGTCAGCCGCGAGCGTGCCGAGCAGAGCCTGCGGCTGACCGGCGGCGATACGAAAGCAGCAATCGTCATGCTAGAAACCGGGTGCAGCCCTTCCGAAGCCTCGCACGCCCTCAAGCGCACCGGCGGGGTAACCCGCAAAGCAATCCTTTCCCTGCAAAGGGAGTGAGCGAATGAGATATTTTATTGGAATCGACGGCGGCGGAACGAAAACGCACCTGAAAGCGATCAGCGCGGAAAGGAGGCTGCTCGGCGAGGCGTTTGGCGGGGCCAGCAATCTTGCGGCAACGCCGGAGAAAGACGTTGAAAACAACCTGACCGTCCTTCTGCAAAACTTTTTGCGGCAAGCAGGACTTTCCCCGGCGGAATGCGGCGGACTATGCTTAGGCACGGCAGGAGCGGGAAGCAAAAGCGTTCGGGAACGCTTGGAAAGAATCCTGCGCACGATCGCGCCCACGGACAAGATCCTGGTGACGGACGACGCGCTGCCGGCGCTTTACGGCGGAACCCTGTCGGGATACGGCGTCATCCTGATCTCCGGCACAGGCTCTATCTGCCTTGCGCGAAGCGAGAAAAAAACTGCCCGGACCGGCGGCTGGGGGCACATTCTGGGCGACGAGGGCAGCGGTTACGCGATTTCCATCTCCATGCTGAACGCAGTTATGAGGGCGTTCGATGGAAGGGGGCCGGAAACGCGGTTGACTCCGCTCGTTCTGCGTCACCTGAATCTGCCGTCGCCGGAATTGATAATCGATTCCGTTTATCACACGGGGAAAGGAAAATCGGATCTGGCTTCTCTTGCTTTTTTATGCGATAAAGCTTATGATAAAGGAGATTCTATCGCAAAAAAAATTATAGAGCACGCGGCGGAAGCTCTTTCCGCTATGGCTCTGGCTGCGGAAGCCAGAGCGGATTTTCAATGCGGAAATAAGGCCATACCCTGCGTATACGCCGGCGGAACGTTATGCGGCTCTGCGCCGCTGCGTACGGAACTGGAAGGATGCCTTTTCCGTTCCGGAACGAGGCTGCGCCTGTGCGAATGCAGGGAGGACGCGGCTTTCGGATGCGCGCTGATCGCATCCTCGATCTGACTGACTAGCGGGAAGTGGTTGACTGTGACGGGAGTTCTTTTGCGCGTGCGGGAGCTGCGCGAGTACCTGAATCCAACCGGGCAGAAAATAGCGGAATATATCCTTCAAAACAGCAAAGACATCGTCGGCCAACCAGTTTCGGTGCTGGCTCAAAACAGCGGGACGAGCAAATCCGCGGTCGTAAGATTTTGCAAAAGCATCGGCTGCAGCGGATACCGCGATTTTGTATTCCAGCTGGCGGCCGAACTGGCGGTTACGAAATCCCGCAAGGATTCCGAGTACACAGACGTCAATATTGGCGACAACGTCGGCTCTATTCTGAAGAATATTTGCCTGAACAACGTAAAAGCGATTGAAGACAGCTGCCGGCTTCTGAACGTCGACGACGTCACGCGCGCCGTGGGGCTGCTGATCCAGACAAAGAGAATCGATTTCTACGGCTCGGGCGCCTCCTGGATCGTCGCGCAGGACGCCGTCTTGAAATTCGCGCGAATCAACAAATTTTGCACTGCGTACGCGGACCCGCACATGCAGGCAACGTCGGCCGCCAACCTTTCTCCCGGAAGCATTGCAATCGCAATTTCCTGGTCCGGCGAAACCAAGGACGTGATCGAAGCCACGCGCAACGCAAAAAAGAGCGGCGCCAAAATCAT
>DHAI01000011.1:17279-17655 GCA_002397355.1 Ruminococcaceae bacterium UBA4958
CGTTGCGGCGCAATGAGTTCCCGCGTGGCGCAGATGACGATGATCGACATTCTTTACTCCTGTGTTGTAAGCCGCGATTATCAAAACGTCTGCAAATATCTGGAACGGACGAAACCGGTCGCGCCGAGCAAGCGTTTTGAAAGAGAAGAATAGACGGCAACGCCCTTCCCGACCATCTCGGCCTTTGCGGTTCTAGCTCTAACATTAAAATTTTAAAACGGCCCGCATGTCTCCCGAAGGTTTCGGGCTGTCATGCGGGCCGTTGTTTCAGCCGGGAACAAAAGCCGCGCATTGCCGTCTGAAATGATAAGCGGGGATGATTTTTCAGCCATTCCTGCTTTGGAAGTTTAATTTGATTTTTCTCTCCACTCCATCC
>DHAI01000011.1:17785-26045 GCA_002397355.1 Ruminococcaceae bacterium UBA4958
CGGCGGGAAAGCATTGCAATCGGCTCATTCCAATGTTATCCTTGTAACTGTCTTCACCCGATTTTGCAAAAGAAAGGATTTAAGGAAAGTATGGCACAGGCAAGATGGATCTGGTATCCGGGAGACTTCGAGATTTTTCACAGCAATCTGGTACATTCCCGGCGGGAGGATTTCGGCATCGAATATCCCCCGATGTGGATGCTTTTCAGCCCGTATCCCCGCGTCGATTTCAAGAAATACATCGAGAGCGCCGAGGACCGGACGATCCGGGTGCATTCCCGCTCCTACGGCATGGTGCTGCTCGACGGCAGGCGTTACCCGCTGAACCGGGATTTCCACATCCCCGCGGGCAGCCACAACCTAACCGTGCGGCTGGCCGACACCAGCGGCCTGCCCTCCATCTTTATCGACGACCCGGTCTGCGCTACCGATTCCAGCTGGCTGGCCGGAAACGGTTCGGAAAACTTCTTCCCCGCCGGAGATTCCCCCGCCTATATTTCCGCAGACGATACGCCGGAACGATTCGCCTTTTCCTATCAGGATATTTTTCCGGTGAGTACGGAGGAAACCGGAGGCGGAAAGCTCTATGATTTCGGAAGGGAAACGTACGGCCCGGTCAGTCTGAGCGGCGTGGACCCGGAAGAAACCGTCTTCGTCTGCTACGGGGAGTCCCGCGAAGAGGCGACAGACTGGGACCGGGCGTTCCTGCGCCAGACGCTGCGCGGAAGCAGCGAGTACCAGATGGTACCGCGGGCATTCCGCTTTCTGTTCATCCGAGCCGGAAAATCTTCCTATTCGCTGCGCGCCCGCTACGAGTATCTGCCTCTGAAAGACATCGGCGATTTCCGCTGCGAGGATCCCCTCGTAAAAAAGATATGGGACGTTTGCTCCTATACCTTCCACCTGAACAGCCGGGAGTTTTATCAGGATGGCATCAAGCGCGACCGGTGGGTCTGGTCCGGTGACAGCTACCAGTCTTTCAAGATCAACCTTTACCTGTATTTCGACTCCGCTATGATCCGCCGCACCATCCTGGCGTTGCTGGGCAAGCCTCCTTACGAGCAGCACGTCAACACGATCAACGACTATACGCTGTACCTGATCGTCAGCATATGGGAGTATTACCGCGCCACCGGCGACGCCGGCTTCGTGCGGTTCATCCAGCCCCGCGTGAAAGCGCTGTATGACTTCGTGCTGGGCCGGCTGGACGGCGACGGTCTGATGATTGCACGCCCCGGCGACTGGATCTTCATCGACTGGTCCCCCATGGACAAAGACGGTCCTCTCTGCGCCGAGCAGATCCTGCTTTGGGAAACGGCCGGCTGCATGGCCAAACTGGCGGAGCTGTGCGGTGAGCCTTCCGACGGTTACCGCCGCCAGGCCGGCGCCTTGAAAGCGATGATCGAAGCGCGTTACTGGGACGGGGAGAAGGGCGCTTACATCGACAGCTACACTTCCGGCAAGCGCAACGTGACGCGCCACGCCAATATTTTCGCGATCCTGTATGACTTCGCCAGCAGCGAAAAAAAACGCAGCATCATGAAGAACGTGCTAAACAATCCGTCCGTCGCGCAGATCACCACGCCGTACTTTAAATTCTTCGAGCTGGACGCCCGCTGCAAGATGGGCGACCTCGCCTCGGCGCAGAGGCTGCTGACCTCCTACTGGGGAGGAATGCTGCAGGACGGCGCAACCAGCGTGTGGGAGCAATACGACCCCGCCGCAAAAGGCGCGGAGCACTATGCCATGTATGGGGATGCCTACGGCTGCTCCCTCTGCCACGCCTGGGGCAGCGGACCCATCTACCTGCTGGGCCGGTACTGTCTGGGCGTGTCGCCCACCGACATCGCCTACCGCACCTTCCGGGTAGAGCCGCACGCCGGCCTGTACCGTGAGCTGCACGGCTCCGTCCCCCTCCCGGACGGCAACGTCCGAGTCGATTACAAAAACGGCTCGCTGCGTGTCCTGGCCAGCCGCTCAGGCGGCACGCTGGTCGTCCACGGCAGGGAGTATCCGCTGGAAAGCGGGGAACCGTTCAAGCTGAGTTGCAGCCTGACATAGCCGGGGCGCTTCTTTCCGTCCAAAGCTCCTTTACAGCAAGTTTCCCCGCCGTAGACGAACACCCTGTGGATCGGTTTTCAAAAAACGGGAATAGCCTCCTGTTGCAGAATAAAATTATGACGGGGAGCTTTTTGCATATCTGGAAATCATACAAAGGCAGGGCGCCGTTAAAATTTTTTAAATGACTGGGTTCGCCGTTTTATCGTCGGCAAGTTCAGATGTTCCACGCTCATGTAACGCTATTGTCACACCGAAAAAAAACCCTTGCCGCACCCCTTGTAAAACGGGGCGCGGCGAATTACAATAAATGGGAATCGGCGGACGTCGCGCGCGGCGAAGCCGGCCGTTATCGATTGCTTCGACCAAATTGCAAGGGGAGGTTTCAACATGGAATTCGGATTCGGCGGAGGGCTGGACGGCCTGTTCCGGCTTGCGGACGAAAAGACGCGCTCCATATCGGCGGAAAACTTTACGGGCGAAAAAGGGCGCGCAGGCATGGCGGACGGGGGAACGGGCGCGCAGGCGGCGCGCGGCCTGGGGCGGGGCTGGAAGGTTTCGCCCAGCATCCTGGTGCAGGCGGGCGCGACGGCGGCGCTGGCCGAGATCGAGGGGCCGGGCGTGATCCGGCATATCTGGCTGACCTGCGACCCGCGGAGCTGGCGCAGCTTCATCCTGCGGTTTTACTGGGACGGGGAAAAGACTCCCTCGGCGGAAGTGCCGCTCGGCGACTTTTTCTGCAACGGCTGGTGCGAGAGGAGCAACGTCAGCTCCCTGCCCGTCGCCGTCAACCCGGCCGGCGGGATGAACAGCTACTGGCCGATGCCTTTCGGCCGCTCGGCACGGATCACGGTGGAGAACCGCGGGCCGCAGCCCGAAGTGCTGTATTACCAGATCACCTACGCCCTCACGGCCGTCCCGGCCGACGCCGCCCGCTTCCACGCGGCCTGGCGGCGGGACAATCCCCTGCCGTACGGGAGCGTCCACACCGTCCTCGACGGCGTTTCCGGCCGCGGTCAGTACGTGGGGACCTACCTGGCGTACCAGCCGACCAACAGCGGCTGGTGGGGCGAAGGGGAGATCAAGTTTTACCTGGACGGCGACGGGGAGTTCCCGACCATCTGCGGCACCGGCACGGAGGACTACTTCGGCGGGGCGTGGGACTGGGAACAGCCCAAGGGGCAGTACTGCACCTACTCGACGCCTTTCCTCGGCATGCACCAGCTCGTCCCGCCCGACGGGCTGTACCGCAGCCAGCAGCGCTTCGGGATGTACCGCTGGCATGTGCCGGACCCCATCCGGTTCGACAAGGATATCCGCGTGACCATCCAGTGCCTCGGCTGGCGCTCGCAGGGGCGGTATCTCCCGCTGACCGGCGACATCGCCACGACGGCGTTCTGGTACCAGGCCGAGCCGCATGCGCCCGGGCGTCCGCTGCCGGGCCCCGACGAACTGGAAGTGATCTAGCGAAACGGGAGGAACTTGCGTCTGTTCTATTAAAAATATACGGAGGGTATCAAATGCTGAAAATTGGACTGGTCGGCGTCGGCGGAATCAGCGGCGCGCATATCCCCGCGTGGGACGCCATGGAGGAAACGGAGCTGACGGCGCTGTGCGACATCCGCCCCGGGCAGATGGAAAAATATCCCGGGAAGCGCCGTTACACGGATTTTGACAAGATGCTGGAGAACGAGGAGCTCGACATCCTCGACATCTGTTTGCCCACCTATCTCCACGCGGATTTCGCCGTGAAGGCGCTGGAGCGCGGAATCAACGTGATCTGCGAAAAGCCGATCTCCCTGAACGAGGAGGATGTGGCGCGCGTTTACGGCGCGGCGGAAAAGCGCCATGTGAAGTTCATGGTCGCGCAGGTCCTGCGCTTCTGGCCGGAATACGAGCTGGTCAGGCGGATCTATGAGAGCGGAAAATACGGCGCGCTGCTTTCCGGCTCCATGAGCCGCCTCGGCTGCCGCCCGAAATGGAGCTGGGACGGCTGGATGCTGGACGAAAAGCGCAGCGGCCTCGTCCCGTTCGACCTGCATATCCACGACCTCGATTTCCTGGTCTACGCGTTCGGCGCGCCGAAAAAGGCGACCAGCTTCCGCGCGAAGCGCCCGGAGCAGGACTATATCAACGCGGTCTACGAGTTCGGCGGGTTTTTCGTCACGACGCAGGCCTCCTGGTTCGCCGCGCCCTACCCGTTCGGCGCGGGCTTCCTCTTTCAGTTCGAGAAAGCCGTCGCCGCCTACGAGGGCGGAAAGCTGACCGTCTACGAACAGAACGGCAAGGTGATCGAGAACGCCGCGGCCGGACCGGAAAAGTCCGGCGTGATCAACCTCCCCACGACGAACGCGTACGCGAACGAGATCCGCTACTTTACCGACTGCGTCCTCCGGGACGAGCCCGCCGACAAGGTGAAGCCGGAGCAGCTCGAAACCGTGATCCGTCTTCTGCACAGGCTGTGACCGCCCCGGCGCGGGTAAAAGGCAGCGAAAAAGAAAGCGCGCTCCGGGGGCCTGGGAAGGCCGCCGAAGCGCGCTTTTTATCATGTCTTTTCCGTCGGGATTTTTTATCGGGGGGAGACGCGGGATTCGGCGCCGCGGAGTTGCTCCCCGTAGGCGCGCGCGCCCTCGTACCGGTTGGATTGCAGGACGATGTTGATTACGCGCGCGGCGCAGCGCTCCAGGTCCTCCCGCTTCAGCGTGCCGGCGGCCAGCTCCGCCCGCAGATTGTCGAAATCGACGGGGCTGCCCGGCATCACCAGGTCGTTCCCGGCCCGCACGCAGCCGGCGGCGGTGCAGTCCGCCCCGTGCTCCGTCGTCGTCCAGTCCGTCATGATCAGGCCGCGGAAACCCCATTCGCGCCGCGCGATCCCGGTGCAGAGGCCGCGGTTGTTGGCCGCGTGGACGCCGTTCACCAGATTGTAGCTGGTCATGATCGCCATGGGCTGCGCGGAGCGCACCGCGATCTCGAACCCTTTAAGGTAGATCTCCCGCAGGGCCCGCTCCGAGACGACGCTGTCCGAGCCCATGCGGTTGTCCTCCTGACTGTTGCACGCGAAATGCTTGATCGTCGTCCCGCAGCCGGCCTCGCTCTGGACGCCCGCCGTGATCGCGGCCGCCATGACGCCGGAAAGGAGCGGGTCCTCCGAATAATACTCGAAATTGCGCCCGCAGAGCGGGTTGCGGTGGATGTTCATCCCCGGCGCGAGCCAGAGCGTCACGCCGAAGTCCTGCATCTCCCCGCCGACCATGCGGCCGGCCTCGCGGAGCAGGCCGGCGTCCCACGTCTGGGCCAGCAGCGTTCCGACCGGGATCGCCGTGCAGTACTGGTAATGCCGCGTGCCGGCGGGACGGTCCGGCCCACCGGCGAAGAGGCCGCGCTCGAAGCTCGCCAGGAACGGCATCGGGACGATTTTGCCGTCCGCAACGTCGTAGTGCGGGTTGAGCCTCAGCCCGGCGGGGCCGTCGGCCAGCACGATGGACGCGAGGCCCTTCCCCTGCTCGCAGGAGCCGGTCTCCCCGGCCGCGCCCGGCACGCTGATCCCCGCCGAGCCCAGGTTGCTTCCCTGGGCCCTGCCCGGGTCCCCGACGACGAGCCGGATCAGTTCGTCGTCCGTCAGCTCCCGCGCCAGCCGGCCGGCCTCTCCGCCGGCCGTTTGCGCGGGCTCCGAGTAATCCGCGGTCTCCGCGGCGATCTCATCCGCCCGGATTTCCACGGTCTGCGCGACGCCGCGGTCTTTCCACTCCGCGTACCTCGCCGCGCGGGTTCCGGCGTCCTGGGAAAGCTCCCGCGGCTTTTCTTTCGGCGCGCAGAGGTTCCGCGTTTTTACCGTCACGGCGCGCCGGTCGAGCCGGAGCATGTACGTCAGGCGGGAGCCGCCCAGCGAATCGCCGATCCAAACGCCGTAGCCGCCCGGCTCCAGGACCCACCCCGGCTCGGCCTCGTCGTAAGAGGCGAGCCGGCGGAGCGGGAAGCCGATCTTCATCCGCTGCGACTCCCCGGGCTGCAGGAGCTTCGTCTTGCCGAAGGCGGCCAGCCTGCGGAACTCCTTTTCCAGCTTTCCGTCCGGGCAGGAGGCGTAGATCTGCACGACCTCGCGCCCGGCGGCGTCCCCGGTGTTCCGGACCTCCACGTCGGCCTCCACCCGCGGCCCGCCGCCGTTCCCGCGGACGGAGACGCCCCGCGCCGCGATTTCAAACGTCGTGTAGGACAGGCCGTAGCCGAAGCCGTAGCGCGCCGGGACCGAAAACGTGTCGAAGTAGCGGTATCCGACGTAGATGCCTTCCCCGTACCGCTCCGTCGCCGTGTCCCCGTCGTTGTGCGAGAAGGTTTCGGAGCTTGGGTAATCCCCGTAGCGAAACGCCCAGGTGTCCGTCAGCTTCCCGGAGAAGTTCGCTTTCCCGGAGACCAGGTCGGCCAGGGCGTTCCCGCCCTCGGTCCCCGCCTGCGACATCTGGATCAGCCCGAGGATGTTGGGGTGGGCGTCGAGGAACGACAGGTCCACCGGGCCGCCGGCGTTGAGCACGACGACGACCTTCCCGTAAGCGGCGCAGACACCGTCGAGCAGTTTCTCCTCTTCCGGGCTCAGGCGGTAGTCCCCCGGGGCGTCGGACCGGTCGGCGCCCTCGCCGGCGATCCTGCTCAGAATGAAGAAAGCCGTGTCCGCGTCCGTCTTTTCCACGGGCCCGCCGACCGGGAAGCGGAACGGCGACCGGGCGTAGACGTTGAAGGCCTCCTCGACTCCCGCGTCCTTTACCGCCCGCACGATGCCGTCGCGCCATTCGAGGCGCTTCCGCTCGAACAGGCGGTCGTAATCCGCGATCCATTTCTCCGTGGTGATCTCGAACCCGGCGTTTTTCAGTCCCTCGCAGACGCTGACGTCCCTGCGGCTGTTCACGTCGCCCGAGCCGGTGCCGCCCTTGACCGTTTTGGACGCGCCCGCGCCGTAAAGGGCCACCCGGCTGCCTTCCCGCAGGGGCAGAACGCGCCCCTCGTTCTTCAGCAGCACCATGCCCTCGGCGGCGAAGCGCCTCGCCAGCCCGCGGTTTTTCCGTTCCCGTTCGCTTTCTTCGGGCGAAACGGCGCCGGGAAACCGGCGGGCCTTCATTTTTTTCAGGATCATCGGACATCCCTCCTGTCTGTCTCCATCAAGCTTATTCCGGGATGAAAGGAAAAATTTGCCCCGACCGGGACGCGCCCTCTTTGAAGACGTTCCATTTGCTCCGGATCTCCGGCATGCCGCCCAGCGGGATCGTGCGGCGATCTCGGGGGCCGGCTCGCCGGCGGCCAGCACGTTCGGGTGCGGCGGGCAGATGCAGCGCCTGATGATCGCCAGGATATTTCTGCTGAAGCCGAGGATATTGATCGCGGATGAACCCACATCGATGATCGATGCCTGTTCAAGGGCGACGATACTTGATATGCTTTTGAAGCTCAGGGATGAAGATGACATGACCATTGTGTTCATAACTCATGATATCGGGCTGGCGTATTATGTATCGGATACCGTATATATAATGGAGCATGGAAAATTTGTGGAACACGGCAGCGCGGATGAGGTGATACTGCATCCGCAGGAGAGCTATACGAAGAGGCTCATAAGCGACGTGCCGAAGATCTATGAGCCGTGGGATCTGTCGACTGTGGTGTAGGAGGCGGCGCCCGCGTATGGCTTTCGGCCGGATAAAACAAGTACCACCAGCTTGGCTGGTGGTACTTGTTTTATCCTACCCAAACGCCGCAATCATCTTGTAAGAATCCTCTTCAAATCCTCTTCCGGAGTGCTTATAGGAGCGATATTGTAATTTTCCACGAGATAGTTCAGCACGTTCGGAGAGATAAATGCGGGCATTGATGGCCCGAGCAAAATGTTTTTTATCCCGAGGTGGAGCAGAGTCAACAGTATGCAGACGGCTTTCTGCTCATACCACGACAATATGAACGAAAGAGGAAGCTCATTGACGCTGCAGTCGAACGCTTTCGCAAGCGCGAGCGCCACTTGAATCGCGCTGTATGCATCGTTGCACTGGCCCATATCCATTATGCGCGGCAATCCTGCAACGGTACCGAGATTTAGGTCGTTGAAGCGGTATTTCCCGCAGGCGATTGTCAGAATAACCGAGTCCTGCGGCGTCCGGCTCACAAATTCGGTGTAGTAATTGCGCCCGGGTTTTGCACCGTCGCAGCCGCCCACCAGGAA
>DHAI01000082.1 GCA_002397355.1 Ruminococcaceae bacterium UBA4958
ACGCCGGCTCCGGGGCTTCCTATCTGCGCTGCGACACGGGCTCGTATGTGTTCGGAACGAATCTGGATTACATCTATAAGATCACGACGGACGCCGCGCAGGTACCGGTGGCCAAGTCGTCCAATCCTTCCGCCGTTCCCGTCGCCTACCTTTCTCCGACGCCGGGCGGCTACCTGTACCGGATCGGCAACGCCGGCAAGGGGACGGCGACGATCACAACGACGGCTTCGGGAGGAACCTCCGTTTCGTTCCAGGCGACGGGAAGCGCCGGTTCCGCGGAAGATGTCCGCTCCGATACCCCGTATTTTTTCACGATGAAAAAGGGAAACTATTATCAGTATAAATTTACAGGGAAAGCGGGGGTTTCCTATCACTTTGTGTGCGCGGCCAGCGGCGTGATCCAGTCCGCCTCGCTGAAACAGGCCAATGGGAGCTATTATCTTACAATCTATGCCGCCGGGCAAGGATGCGCCGGCATCTATGCCTCATGGGAGGACGGTTCGCAGCGCGTTTCCGTCGTCACGGTGCAGTGACCGCGGGCACGCGGGGGAAGATTCTATTGCAAACCGTGCGCGCGCGGGGTATAATATGCCTGGGTTGGGGGCTGCCGGAGCAGCCCGGCTTTACCGGCCCGGCAACCCGGAAGAACCGGACCGTGTTACAGGAGGGAATAAAATGAAAAAATTTACGAAAGATATGCTGATCGGAGATATTCTCAACCAATGCCCGGGCTGCTCGGAGTATTTCATCGAGATGGGCATGTTCTGCATCGGCTGCCCGGCTTCCTGGGGCGAATCGCTGCAGGACGCGTGTATGGTGCACGGTGTGGATGTCGATGAGATGGTGGAAAAACTGAACGAAAAGATGAATGAGAAGTCGGATGAAAAGGCAGACGGGAAGGCGAACGAGAAGGTTCCCGAACCGACCAAGTGACTTCTTTCCAGCAGGAAAACGACCGCCCGGCTTGCGTTGGGCGGTCGTTTGGTATGGAGGGATCCATGAGACTGTTTTCCCTGGGTGGGAGGCTCGCCCTCTGCGCCTCCATGGTGAGGCCGGGCGCCGCGCTTGCGGACGTCGGCACGGATCACGCTTATCTGCCCGTGTGGCTTGCGAAGCGCGGCGCGGTCCGCCATGCCGTCGCTTCCGATGTGCGCCCCGGCCCCCTGGAACGCGCAAAACGGAATATTGAGCGCTGGCGCGTCGGTGATGTGGTGGAGACCCGCCTTTCCGACGGCCTCGACGGGATCGGCCCAGGCGAGGCGGACGATATTGTCATCGCGGGCATGGGCGGCCTGATGATGGCGGAAATCGTCCGCCGCACCCCGTGGCTGAAAAACGGGGAGAAACGCCTGATCCTTCAGCCCATGACGCGCGCGGTGGATCTGCGCCGCAGTCTCGCGGAAGAGGGGTTTGCCATCCTGCGTGAAGACGCCGCGCAGGAAGAAGGGCGGTACTACACCGCGATGCTCTGCGCTTACGACCCGGCGCGGAGTTCGGGAAACGCGCTGTACCCGTATGTGGGCCGGCTCACGGCGGAAACGCCGGAAGGCCGCGCGTGCCTGCGCAGGGTGACGGGGCGGCTGCGGGCGAGGGAGGCCGGGCTGCTTCACGACGGTGAGCAGGAAAAGGCCTTGGAGCTTTCCCGTGTCAGGCAGCAAATTGAGTCTATGATAGCGTGGCAGGAACAGAAAGGATGATTATGGCATGTCTACCGTAGGGGAAATTTATCAGTACATCGACGGCTTTGCGCCGTTTTCCAGCGCCATGGATTTCGACAACGCCGGTCTTCTCGCCGGAGACGCCGGCACGAAGGTGAGCGCCGCCCTCCTCTCGCTGGATATTACGCCGGGCGTGGTGCGCGAGGCGGCGCGGGGGCAGGCGCAGCTGATTGTCAGCCACCACCCGGTGATTTTCCGTCCGCTGAAAACGCTCCGCCCGAATACCCCACCGTATCTGCTGGCGCAATGCGGCGTCGCCGCCATCTGCGCGCATACGAATCTGGATATGGCCCGCGGCGGCGTGAACGACTGCCTCGCGGCGCGCCTCGCGCTGCGGAACCCGGTTCCGGTTGCTCTTGACGGTCCCTCCGGCCTGCGCGCCGCGATTGCGGGGGAGTCGGACCGGGAGTACGGGCCGCGCGAGTTCGCGGCGTTTGTGAAGGCGGCCCTTGGCTGCGACGGCCTTTTCTTTGCGTCCGGCGGCCGGAAGATCACCCGCGTCGGCGTCTGCGGAGGCGGCGGTTCCGAGTACCTGTACGACGCTGCGGCGCGCGGGTGCCAGGCGTTTGTAACGGGGGAAGCGAAGCACCATGAGCTGATCGACGCGAAAAACATGGGCGTAACGCTTGTCGTAGCCGGGCATTACTTCACGGAAGACGTTGTGATCGAGCCGCTGCGGGAGCGCCTGCAGAAAGCTTTCCCGGACGTTGCGTTCCGGAAAGCGGAGGCGTTCTCCTGCCCGGCGGAATACCTTTGATGAAGCGGGTTCGGCCCGCGGGAGGACTGAGGAATGGCTCTTGACGGGGCGTTTTTGAGACATCTGAAACGGGAGATCGAGGAGGCCGCGCTCGGCGACCGGGTGGACCGCGTCTGCCAGCCGAACCGCGACGAGGTCGTCCTTTTCCTGCGCGGAAAAAACGGCGCGCACAAGCTCCTGCTCTCTGCGCGCGCAAACAGCGCGCGCGTCGGCTTCATCCCGGACGCGCCGGAAAACCCGCAGGAGCCGCCCATGTTCTGCATGCTTCTGCGCAAGCACCTGACCGGCGCGCGCCTGCGCGAAGTGCGCCAGCCGGAGCTTGAGCGCCTGCTGTGCTTTGATTTCTCCGTGATAGACGAGCTTGGGGACGAGGCGGCTCTGACGCTTGTCGCGGAGGTTATGGGCCGTTACAGCAATCTTATTCTGGTGGGCGGCGGGGGAAAAATCGTCGACGCGCTGCGCCGCGTGGACGCCTCCATGTCTTCCGAGCGTCTGGTTCTGCCGGGCCTCGAGTACCGGCTGCCGCCGAGGCAGGAAAAACTCTGTCTGCTTACCGCGGGCCGGGAGGAAATCACGGATCTTGTCTGCGCGAAGCCCGGCGGCACCGAGCTTTCCAAAGCGCTGCTCGCTTCGCTGCAGGGGCTTTCACCCGTCGTTTGCCGCGAGATACAGCACCGCGTCGGCCGGGGGGCGGACCTGAGAGTCGCCGAGATCACCCCGGAGCTGCGGGAGCGCCTGTCGTTTTTCGTGGGCCGCTTTGCGGAGCTTGTGAAGGCCGCCGGCGGCACGCCGTATATGGCTGTCCGGCGCGATAAAAAGCCGCTCGATTTTTCTTTTTTACCCCTTGAGCAGTACGGCTCCGAAGCCGTCGTCACGCGGGAGGAAAGTTTTTCCCGGCTTCTGGACGACTTTTACGGCGAGCGCGACCGCATCGAGCGGATGCACGTCCGCTCGGAGGATCTTCTCCGCGTTCTGACCTCCGCATCCGAGCGCCTGAACCGCCGCGTCGGCGCGCAGCGGGCCGACCTGGAACGCTGCGCGAACCGCGGCGAGCTCCGCGTGTGCGGCGATCTGCTCAGCGCGAACCTTTACCGCCTGCAAAAAGGCGCGTCCGAGGTGGAACTCCCGAATTTTTATGAGCAGTCCCAGCCTCCCGTGAAAATCCGGATGAATCCGGCGCTGTCTCCTTCGCAGAACGCGCAGCGGTATTACCGGGCTTACCGCAAGGCGAAGACGGCAGAAGAGGTCCTTACCGTCCGCATCCGCGAAGGAATGCAGGAGGCCGCCTATCTGGACACGGTTTTCGAGGAGCTCAGCCGTGCCGCAAGCGAGAACGATCTTTCGGAGATCCGTGCCGAACTGACGGAGCAGGGCTACCTGCGCAACAGGAACGGCAGAAAGAAGCGCGCTTCGGCGCGCAGCGCGATGCAATTCCGCTCCAGCGACGGCTTCCGCATCCTCGCGGGCCGCAACAACCGGGAAAACGATATGCTCACGCTGAAGCTCGCGGGGAAGAACGACCTTTGGTTCCATACGAAGAATATCCCCGGTTCCCATGTCGTGCTTTTCCTCGAGGGAAAACAGCCCACGCCCCGGGCCGTATCCGAGGCGGCGATGATCGCGGCCTGCTTCAGCCGGGGGCGCGACTCCACCAACGTGGCGGTGGACTACACGCGCGTCCGCCATGTGAGCAAACCGCAGGGGGCGAAGCCGGGCATGGTGATCTATACCGACTTCCACACTGTCTTCGCCCCGCCGGACCGCGAGGCCGCCGAGCGCCTTCGCGCCGCAAAGGAAATTGCAAACTGCGGAAAGACTATGCTATAATAGCATCCGTAAATCCTTTTCGTGCCGCCCCGCAGGATGCGGGGGCATCTTAATTTTAGCTTATCGGAGGTGTGCCCATGACGGCGGACCGTCTCAGATCCCGTGAAGTCCTGCGGAACGCGCTGTTGTTCGGCGCCGCGCTTGTCCTGCTGATCACCGCAAACGTGCTTTCCCAGTTCGGCGACGCTTTCCAGGAGAGGGCAGTCTATGTGTTGTTCGCTGCAAACGTCGCCCTGAACGCGGCGATCATCGCCGACCTGTGCATTCACATCCACCGCGATTTCACCATGCTCGTGTTTGTGGGCGCGTTCGACCTTCTTCTGCTCGGGCGCGTGTACATCGCGTTTTTGCTGAAAGACAGGGACGATCTTCTTTATAACCTCGAGGCGGATTCTTTCCGGAACCTTTTCCTGGCGCTGCAGATCGTCACGTTTTCGCTGCTCTGCTGCTATGCGGCGTACAAGCTTGCCGCGCCGCTTTTCTTCCGGCGTGAACAGGCGATGCGCGAACGGAAGCCGCCGGCCGTGCAAAGCGACGGCCTTGCGCCGATCATCCGGCAGGTGAGTGTTTTCCTGCTTGCGGTCAGCTCGCTCGCGTTCTTTTTCGTGCTGGCGAACACCATTCTGAATGTAGCCAAGTACGGTTATCTCGGCTCCTTCACCCAAGAAGCGGAGAAAAACGTCCCGACGGCGATCAGCCGGCTTTCCATGTTTTTTGCGCCGTCGTTTGCGATTTTTCTCGCCACCTTGCCGAACCGCCGCCAGATGAAATTTCCGATGGCCATCTACGCCGTTTATATGTTCGCTTCCCTTTTCACGGGCAGGCGGAATACTTTCGTGTGCGAAGTGCTTATGCTGGTGATCTACTTTGTCATGAGGGACAGCCTGTTGCCCAAGGAGAAGCGGTTCTTTCAGAAAAAAAAGGTGCTTTGGTCCATTGCCGGACTGCTGCTGATGATGTTCGCGCTGCAGCGGATCGCGCAGGTGCGCGCGGGCACCCTGACACAGGAGGACGGCTTTTTCTCATCCCTGACCAATTTCGTTTATTCCCAGGGCGCGACGTTCCGCGTGGTGATCCAGACGGTGAATTGCTGGGACAGATTTGACCATCGGCAGACCTATCTTTATCTTTATTTTCCTTTTGAGCAGTTTGTGCACAACAACGTTCTGCTGCGCACGATATTCGGTTACACGCCGCTTTTAAACATCCAGAATATGCAGACGGCGCTCACGACGCACAACTTCGCCCACGTGATCACCTACATGGTCGCCCCTGACCGCTACCTTTCGGGCGGCGGCTTCGGCACGTCCTTCGTCGCGGAGGCCTATGTGGCCTACGGCATGGCGGGCGTCGCCGCCGTCAGTGCGATGATCGGCGTGATCTGCCGCTTTTTCTCCTCCATGATCACCCGCCCGTGGCCGGTGATCGCGCTTTCGCTGATCGCCGTCAAGGATTTTATTTATATTCCGCGTAATTTTGCCTTTCTGTGGGTGACCGATGTTTTCAACTTGACGTATTTGTGCTTTTTCCTTGCCGTTTACCTTGCGGCCCTGCTGTTTGCGACGCTGGGTGCCCACATGCGCAGGCCGCGGGCGTGTGTCGGCGCCGGGGAGGACGGCGCATGAGAACGCTGCTGCTTTTGACGCATTCGTTTCCGTTCGGGGAGGGCGAGGAGTTCCTTTCC
>DHAI01000117.1:0-661 GCA_002397355.1 Ruminococcaceae bacterium UBA4958
TTCATGACCTCGCAGACGTTCGCTTTCTGGCGGCGCTTGTCTACAATGGCGAGCGGGCACCCGATGCGCTCGGCGAAGTTGCGGGCGCGCGTCACGGAGCCGAGGTCCGGCGACATGACCACGTACTCGTCGCCGTGGCCCTGGATGCGCGACTTGATGTGGGAGGAAAGGACCGGGACGCCCAGCAGGTGGTCCACCGGAATGTTGAAGAAGCCCTGGATCTGCGCCGCATGCAGGTCCATGGTGAGGACGCGGTCGCAGCCGGCCGCCGTGAGCAGGTCCGCCACAAGCTTGGCCGTGATGGGGTCGTGCGCCTTGACCTTGCGGTCCTGCCGCGCGTAGCCGAAGTACGGCATCACGGCGGTGATGCGGGCGGCCGACGCGCGCTTCATGGCGTCCATCATGATGAGCAGCTCCATCAGGTTGTTGTTGACCGGCGCGCAGGTGGACTGGACGATGAAGCAGTCCGATCCGCGGACGGTCTCGTTGATGGAGCAGGAAATCTCGCCGTCGCTGAACGTGGAGACCTCGCTCTTTCCCATCGGAAGGCCGAGACACTTGGCGATCTGTTCCGCCGCTTCCCTGCTCGCGCTGGCGGCGAAAATCTTGATGTCTTTCCCGTGAAAACTCATTTCCATATCCTCCTAAAGATTCTATCCTT
>DHAI01000117.1:771-2401 GCA_002397355.1 Ruminococcaceae bacterium UBA4958
TTCCGGTTTCCGGATTCTTCCCTCAGGTCCGCCGATCACTCCGCCCGCAGGGGAACCGCCTGGACCCGCCCGCCGAAAACGGTGAACGGGGCCGGGCGCGCTCCCGGCGGGAACGCGTGCCCCTGCGCGCGCACCCCGTCCAGCGCGCAGCCGTCGCCCACGGCGCAGCCGTCCAGCAGGGTGCCCGGCCCCAGGACGCAGCCGTCCCCCACGCGGGTGCTGCCGCGCAGCACCGTGCCTGGCAGGATCGTGCAGTTCCGGCCGATGGTCACGTCGGGGCCGATCACGACGCCGTCCGCGCAGGGGATGTCCACCCCTTCGCGCATCAGGCGGCAGAGCGCCTCCCGGCGGGCGATCACGTTCAGCTCGTGCAGCTGCAGGCAGTCGTTCGCGCCGCGCGCGGCGTCGGGGCCGCAGGCCGGGCAGGCGCCCGCGCGCTTCCCCTGCCGCAGGAGCAGCGCCACCGCGTCCGTCAGGTAATATTCCCCCTGGGCGTTCGCGCTGCCGAGCCGGGGCAGGGTTTCGAGCAGGTCGTCCGTGCGGAACCAGAACGCGCCGGAGTTGACCTCCTTCACGGCCAGCTCGCCCGTGGAGGCGTCCTTCTGCTCCACGATGGCGCGCAGAAACCCGCCCTCACCGGCCCGGATGATGCGTCCGTAGCCCGTGGGGTCGTCCAAAATCGCGGAAATCACCGTGACGGCGTTTCCGTTCTCGGTATGCTGCCGGAAGGCCCGGCGGATCGTCTCCGCGTCGACGAACGGCGCGTCCCCGTTCAGGACGAGGACGTTGCCCCCCGCCGCGCGGGCCCGCAGGAAGCCGGCCGCCGTCATGACGGCGTGGCCCGTCCCCTTCCGCTCCGTCTGCAGGACCGTCTCGACGCCGGGGTCGCGGCCCGCGAGATACTCCTCCACCTGGCCGCTCCGGTAGCCCGTGACCACGCAGACGTCCCCGATCCCCGCGCCCCGGGCGGCGTCGATCACCCACTGGAGCATCGGCTTGAACAGAACCGGGGAAAGGCACTTCGGCCGGTCCCACTTCATCCGCTTCCCCTCGCCGGCGGCGAGGATCACGGCGCAGTTATGCTGTTGTATCATTCCGTTTCCCCCGTGATGTCTTTCGGAAGATTTGTCACTTTTATTATTGCATATCTACGTTTTTTTGCAAGCGGAATGTCACAGAAACGTTAAGTTTTAGTCAACTTTGTGGAACTTGTGCTCCGCTCCGCCCCGCGGCTTTCGAATTTTAACGAATTTGGCGGAACGGGGAAAAAGTTTTATCAAATCATATAGCTTTTGCACCATTAATTTGATATAATACTCTTCGAGCGTAAGTTGCCGATTTTCTTTTCGGAATATCCGCGAAAGCTCCGAAATCAATTCATTTTCAATCAGGAGGTCAGTTATATGAGCCATAAGTACCTGTATTACTTCACCGAGGGCAGCAAGGCCTTCGGCGGCGACATGACCAAGATGAAGAATATCCTGGGCGGCAAAGGCGCGGGCCTTGCCGAAATGACCGCGGCCGGGATGCCGGTCCCGCAGGGCTTCACCATCACGACCGGAGCCTGCACCCAGTACTACGAGGACGGCCGCCAGATCAACGGCGAGATCCAGAAGGACATCTTCGAGCA
>DHAI01000117.1:2630-3278 GCA_002397355.1 Ruminococcaceae bacterium UBA4958
CCTGAACCTGGGCCTGAACGACGAGGCCGTGGAGGGCCTCGCGAAGAAGACCGGCAACCCGCGTTTCGCCTACGACAGCTACCGCCGCTTCGTGCAGATGTTCGCCGACGTGGTCATGGGCGTCTCCAAGGAGCTTTTCGAGAAAGAGATCGACAAGATGAAGGCCGCCAAGGGCGTCAAGAACGACGTCGACCTGGACGCCGACGACCTCAAGAAGCTGGTCGTCGTCTTCAAGAAGATCTACGAGGACAACGAGCACAAGCCGTTCCCGCAGGACCCGAAGGAACAGCTCATCGAAGCCGTGAAGGCCGTTTTCCGTTCGTGGGACAATCCCCGCGCGAACGTCTACCGCAAGATGAACGAGATCCCCTACGAGTGGGGCACCGCCGTCAACGTGCAGCAGATGGCGTTCGGCAACTCCGGCGACCGCTCCGGCACCGGCGTGGCCTTCACCCGCAACCCCGCGACGGGCGAGAAGAAGCTCTTCGGCGAATACCTCATCAACGCCCAGGGCGAGGACGTTGTGGCCGGCGTGCGCACGCCGTCCCCGATCAGCCACCTGAAAGAGCAGATGCCGGAGGTCTACGACCAGTTCTCCGACATCGCCACGCGCCTGGAGAACCACTTCAAGGACATGCAGGACATGGA
>DHAI01000001.1:0-482 GCA_002397355.1 Ruminococcaceae bacterium UBA4958
TGCTGGTGCTACGGCACCGAGACGTTCGATATGGACCCCATGACGCTCAAAGCCGTCTGGGGCTTTAATGGGACGGAGCGTCCCGGCGCGGTGTATCTGGCGGCCGTGATGGCCGCGCACGCGCAGCGCGGCCTGCCCGCTTTCAGCATTTACGGCCACGACGTGCAGGATGCCTCGGACTCAACGATCCCGGCGGACGTCGCCGAAAAGATCCTCCGCTTTGCGCGCTGCGCCGTCGCGGTCGGCTGGATGAAAAACAAAGCGTATGTCAACCTTGGCGGCGTGCCGATGGGCATTGCCGGGAGCTTCTGCAATGCGGACGTCTTCCAGAAATATCTCGGCCTGCGCGCTGAATGGGTCGACATGACCGAGATCCTGCGCCGCATCAAGCTGGAGATTTATGACCATGAGGAGTTCGACCGCGCCTACCGGTGGGTGAAGACGAACTGCCGCGAAGGGTTCGACTGCAACGCCGGCAAGAA
>DHAI01000001.1:656-1755 GCA_002397355.1 Ruminococcaceae bacterium UBA4958
ACTGCAACGCCGGCAAGAACCTGCCGGAGATCATCCGCAAGTCCAAGGTCGTTCCCCCGGACAGGGACTGGGAGTTCATCACGAAGATGACGCTCGTGATGCGCGACATCCTGTTCGGAAACCCGAAGCTGGCCGGGATGGGCTGGCACGAAGAGGCGCTCGGGCGCAACGCCGTCGTCGGCGGGTTCCAGGGCCAGCGCATGTGGACCGACTGGCTGCCGAACGCGGATTTTTCCGAGGCGATCCTGGCGTCCTCGTTCGACTGGAACGGTGCGAAACAGCCGACGCCGTTCGCCACGGAGAACGACACCTGCAACGCCGTCGCCATGCTGCTCGGCACCATGGTCTCCAACACGGCGCCCGGATTCCACGACGTGCGTTCCTATTGGAGCCCGGAGTCCTGCGAGCGCGTTACGGGCGTGAAGCCCACCGGCAAGGCGGCGAACGGGTTTATCCATCTGCTGAATTCCGGCGCGACGGCGCTCGACGAGACGGGCGCGTGCCGGAACGAAAAAGGTGAGCCCTGCATGAAGCCCTTCTGGAAGATGACGGACAAGGACATCAGGGCCTGCCTCGACGCGACCGATTGGTGCCGGGCGAATTACGAGTACTTCCGCGGCGGCGGGTTCTCCAGCCATTTCCGCTGCGCAGCGGAAATGCCCATCACCATGATCCGCTTCAATATTGTCGACGGCGTCGGGCCGGTGCTGCAGATCGCCGAGGGCTGGACGGTCGACCTGCCGGACCGGATCCACAAGGCAATCGACAAGCGCACGGACCCCACGTGGCCCACCGTCTGGTTCGCCCCGAGGCTGACGGGTTCCGGCGCCTTTGCGGACGTCTACAGCGTGATGGCCAACTGGGGCGCCAACCATGGCGCCACGGTCTACGGCCATGTCGGAGCCGATCTGATCACGCTGGCCTCCATGCTCCGCATCCCGGTCACGATGCACAATGTTCCGCAGGGGAAGGTTTACCGCCCGCACGCGTGGGCTGCTTTCGGAACGCAGGACATGCAGGCCGCCGATTACGCCGCCTGCAGGCATTACGGCCCGCTTTACGGCTGAGGGGATGGCTTTTCCGACGGCTTGAGCCGCCG
>DHAI01000001.1:1940-10294 GCA_002397355.1 Ruminococcaceae bacterium UBA4958
GCGGCGGGGGCCTTGCCATTGCCGAAGCTTTTCCATTTCCGCGCTCGGGGAAATCTTCGCGATTGGTAGCCTACTTTTCCCCGATTTCGCAATCGACGCATTCGCGGGAACACACGAGCGTATGCACCACGGCCTTTATGGCGACGTGCGCAGGGTGCGTTTGGTACGCCGCCTGCGCTTTGCGCGAGTCGAACACGCAGTTCAGCATGAGGTCGAATCGGCCTCCGTTGTAGTTGCGCCCCAGCTCGATCTCTCTCAGGCCGTCCACGACGCCGAGAAGCGCGTGGAATTTTGCGCCGAGCTCCGCCGCGATCTTCTCCGCGTTCGGCTTCTGTTCCGGTTTCAATTCCCAGACGACGATGTGACGCACCATTTTCAGTTTCCTCCGAATTCAAAAAGATTCAGACCCGTGACCGGGTCGCGGCGGCGGCCGATGCTTCCCGGCGCGGTCTGGATAAAAATCTCCGCCGTGCCGCTCACGACGGCCTCGTTCAGATGGCCGCCCACGACTTTTCCGTCCGCGTTTGCGAATGTGGCGTGAAAATGCAGGTAGACCTGCCCGTCCTTCTGCGTCGCGTTGCCGAGCAGCGAGGTCATTTCCATCTCGCCGTCGAAGGTGTTGGAGTAGTACTTTTGTTCCGCAACGCGGTACAGCCCTACCACGGCGTGGTCCACCGCGCCGATGCCCGTGATGCTTCCGAACGCGACGCGCTCTTTTTCGCACACGGCTTTCACGCAGCCGACGATTTCCTCGCCGCGGCTGACGCGCAGCGCGATCAGGTCCCCGCTTTTTTTGTATTCCATCTGCGATCGTCCCTTTCCCGTGTAAAAATATTTTTAGGAAAAATAGAAAGATATGAAGACGCCGCCTAAGGCGTTTCCTTCTCCTGCCCTTGACGCGCCGGGTTCCGCGCCTGATTTTCTCCGGGCTCTTCCTTCCGGAAAAGGCCGCCGATGCCGAGGTCGCTGTTCAGCAGGGCGCCCGTCGTGACCGTCCCGCCGCCGAACTTGTCGCGGATGGCGTCCAGCGCCGTTTCCAGGCGTTCCTCTTTTTGCCGCGTTTCCTCGTCGGGAGCGGTGAAAAAGCAGAGCTGCTCGATCGGCGCGTCGTCCGGCACGAGGCCGGTGCCGGAGACCGCGAGCATCCGCACGGGCGCGGAGAAATTCCAGCAGGAGCGCATCAGTTCCATTGCGGCGGCGCTCAGCTCGCTGGAAAGGTGGGTGGGAGCGCGAAGCGTTTTCTGGCGCGTGATCGTTTTCAGGCTGGGGCTTTTTATGCCGATCTGGACCACCCAGCAGCGGACGTGCTGCTGGCGCAGCCGTGCGGCCACGCTGCCGCAGATGGCCGCAATACCGCGACGGATGTCCGTTTCCCCCGCCAGATCGCGCCGGAACGTGACGCTGTTGCCGACGCTCTTGACTTCGCGCACGTCGGAAAAGCTTCGCACGGGGTCGCTGTCGAGACCGTTCGCGTAGTCGTACAGCAGGGCGCCGGCCTTTCCGAAGCGGCTTTTCAGGAGATCCCGGCTGCCGCCGGCGAGGTCGCCGACGGTGTGGATGCCGATCGCGGCGAGAGACAGGGACATCCGTTTTCCGCAGAACATCAGCGCGCCGGCGGGCAGGGGAAAGACGATCCGGCGGAAGTTTTCCCGGCTGATGACCGTTGTGGCGTCCGGCTTCCGGTAATCGCTGCCCAGCTTTGCGAAAATCTTGTTGAAGGAAACGCCGACGGAGACAGTCAGGCCCGTTTCCGAGCGGATTTCGGCGCGCAGCCGGTCGGCGATCGTTTTGCCGTCGCCGAAAAGCGCGCGGCTGCCCGTCACGTCCAGCCAGCTTTCGTCGATGCTGAACGGTTCCACAAGATCCGTATAGCGCCGGTAAATGCCGTTGATCTGCCGCGAATATTTCCGGTACTCGGGAAAATGCGTGCCCGTAAGCACGAGCTGCGGGCATTTCCGCTTTGCCTGCCAGATGGTTTCCGCCGTCTGGATGCCGTACCGTCTGGCAAGACCGTTTTTTGCAAGGATGATGCCGTGGCGGCTTTCCGGGTCGCCGCACACCGCCATCGGGATGTTCCGGAGCTCCGGATTCAGAAGGCATTCGACGGAGGCGAAAAACGAGTTGCAGTCGCAGTGCAGGATCGTTCTGTCCATACGCTTCACCGTCCGCTTCCATCATATCAGATTCGCGGGAAAAAGAAAAGCGGAAAGCGCATGTTCCCGCGGCGGGGATATTTGCGGGGAAGCGGCAGAAAATAGAGGCGGATGGTTATTTTTCCGGGGAGGGAATGAGTCGCCTTGCGGGATGGGGAAAAGAGCGGAGGAGCGGTTCGGCGGCGGACGTTTGCGGCGGCTGCGGCGTTCGCGTTTCTGTCATCGTTCGATACGGGCGCCGGGAACCTCGCGCTGCCGGAATTTGCCGCCGCGTTCGGCGCCGGCGCCGGGACGGCCGCCTGGGCGATGGGCGCGTATCTGATCTCGCTTGCCGTTTTTACGCTTCCGTTCGGCGGGCTTGGCGACCGTCTGGGCCGCGGAGCCGTTTTCCGGCGCGGTGTGTTCGTGTTTTCGGCCGCCTCGGTTCTGGGCGGCCTGGCGCGGAATTTTCCGGTTTTCCTGACGGCCCGCGCGGTGCAGGGCGCGGGGGCCGCCGCGGCCATCGCGAACAGCCAGGGGATGCTTGCGGAGGTTTTCCCGCAGGAAGAGCGGGGGCGCGCGTTTGGCGGGAACGGCGCGTTTTCCGCGCTGGGCGCGCTGGCCGGGCCTGCGCTCGGCGGGCTTCTCCTGCCCCTGGCGGGGTGGCGGTGGCTTTTCTGGGTGGGAGTGCCGGTCGGCGTTCTGGCGTGGGTCGCGGTGCCGCGCCTGCCGCGCCGGACGGTGCCCGAAGGGCGGGATATTGCCGGAAACGTCCTTTTTGCGCTGGCGGCCGGATTGCTGCTTTTCGCTTTGGAACGCGCGTCCGCCGGGGGGTTCGGTTCGCCGCTTGTCCTTTTGTGCCTCGTCTGCTCCGGAGTCCTTTTGCCGGCCTTCTTCCGCCGGGAGACGCGGGCCGCCCATCCGATGCTCGATCCCGTCCTTTTGCGGAGCCGCCGGCTCCGCCGCGCCGTACTGCGTATTTTCGTCTCGTTCGCCGCGTTTTCCGCCGCCGGCCTTGTTCTGCCGTTTTACCTGCGCGGCACGCGGGGAATGAACCCCGGGGAAGCGGGCGCGTTCCTGGAGGTGTGCCCGCTGATGCTGGCGGTGGCCGCGCCCGCAGGCGGCGCGCTCGCCGACCGCTTCGGGCCGGAAAAGGTGGCCCCGGCGGGGCTGGCGGCGATGGGCGCGGGCCTTTTCCTGACGGCGGGGTTGGGCGGCGACGCCGCCGGCTGGGAGATCGTTCTGTTCCTCGGTATTTATTCGTTCGGGGACGGCCTTTTCCTGCCGGCGAACAGCGCGCTTGTGATGTCGCTGCTGCCGAAGGAGAAGCTGGGCCTCGGCGGGAGCATGAACGCTTTCGCGCGCAACATCGGCATGGCGGCGGGCGTTGCCGCCGCCTCCGCGGGGCTGGGCGGGTCCGCGCGGAACGCTTTCGGCGTGAAATCCGTCTGCCTGACCGCCGGTTTTGCCTGTGCGGCAGCCGCGCTGCTTCCTCTGCTGCGCGCCGCTTTCGGCAGAGCGGGGGGAAAAGAATGAGCCGCGTCCCGCTCTTCGGCGAAAACAGGTCCGCCCGGGGTAAAGCTTTCCCGGGCGGACCTGTTGGCGTTTTCAGAAAATATCAGATATGGCAGGCGACGGAGGCGCCGGTCTTCGCGGAGAGGAATACGGCGTCGATCACGTTCATCACGCGAAGCGCCTCGGAAGGTTTCACCAGCAGCTCTTCCTTTCCGTCGATGGCGGCGGCCACGTTGCGGTAAAAATCCAGTTCGTCCGTTTCCACATGGGGAAGGGGGAGCTTTTCGATCGTCTCGATCGGGCGCGGCGCCATGGTGCGCGTGGGGCCCGCGGCCGTGTAGACGATGCCCGGCTCCCAATGCTCCGTCCTCTCTTTCACGCGGACGATCTCGCCACTGTTGTCCCACCCGCGCACAACGAGCGTGCCGTCCGTTCCGGAAACGTGCCAGCGCGGCAGGGGAATCAGGCACCAGGTGTCAACCTCCACCAGCGCGGACAAACCGTTTTCAAAGCGGAGCAGCACCTTGAAGTTATCGTCCACGTCTTTGAAACGGATGCTCAGCATGTGGGTGAAGATGGAGACGACGGGGCTTTTTACGAGGTAGAGCATCTGGTCGATCAGATGGACGCCCCAGTCCAGGAGCATTCCCCCGCCGGACGACTTGACGCAGCGCCAGTCCCCCGGGACGCCGTTCGAGCCCTGCACGCGCGACTCGATGTAGAAAGGTTTGCCGATGAGATTGTCCGCAATGGACTTTTTCACGATCCGATAGTCGGTGTCCCACCGGCGGTTCTGGTGGACGGTGAAGATCTTGCCCGCCCGCTTCGACGCGGCGATCATTTCCTCCAGCTCTTTGCTGTTCAGCGCCACGGGCTTTTCGCTGATGACGTTTTTACCCGCTTCCAGCGCCTGGATGGCCATGTCGTGGTGGAAGTTGTTCGGCACGGACAGGATGAGGACGTCGACCGCGGGGTCCCGGAGGACCTCCTCGAAGCTGTGGAAAAGATGCAGGCCCTCCGCTGCGGGAACCTTCATCTTTTCCGGATTGATGTCGTATACGCCGTAGGCGCGCATGCCAGGCTCCTTTGCCAGGGATTTGCGATGATAGTTTCCCATGCCGCCGAAGCCGACGATGACTGCGTTTTTCATTTCTTCCTTTTACTCCTTTTCCGGGTGATATTGCCGCCGCTTTTCCGGGCCGGTCCGTTTAGTACCCCATTTTCACAAGGTTTTTGCGGGAAATTTCCATACAGGCGATGTCGTCGCCGTCGCATTGGTCCATCTCCACGAAAGCCCAGCCCACGTGAAGCTTTTCCGCCTCGCGCAGGTATGCGGCGATGTCGAGCGTTCCTTCGCCGATATTGGCGTTGATGTCCGGCTTTTTGGGATCCTTGTTTCTGTCCTTGATGTGCACGCTGGCAAGGCGGGAAGCGTTCGCGCGCATATAGGCGAGCGGCTCCACGCCGGCGTAATCCGCCCAGTAGGTGTCCAGTTCCATCTTCAGGCCCGGCACTTCGCGGAACAGGATGTCCAGCGGGAACTCGCCGTTTTTCCGCGTGAATTCATGAAAATGGTTATGGTAGCTGACCGTGATCCCCATGCCCTTGGCTTTTTCCACGAAGCGCGCAAGAAAATCGATCGTCTGCGGCTTCAGCAGGTTTTCCAGCCCGATGCCGGGAACGGTGATATAGCTCAGCCCGATTGCCCGCGCGTATTCCAGTTCGGCGTCCGCGCCGCGCTCCAGAAGTTCGTAGCCCACGTGGGAGCCGGCCGCTTTCAGGCCGCATTCGTCCAGGATGCCCTTCATTTTCCGCGCTGAAAAACCGTAGTATCCCGCGAACTGGACGCCTTTGTAGCCGGCCTGCGCTACTTTGCGGATCGTGCCTTCCGGATCCGCTTCGGCGGATTTCCGAACCGTGTAGAGTTGGATTCCAATCTGAATTGACAAACCGCACCCTCCTTCAATATGCCCCGCTTTTTCTTGTCTGCCGGAGCGATTCGCCCTGCCGCAGTTTTCAGCGGAAATTGACGACTGTTTCCGCGGCGGGGATCGACGCTCCTATTTTAGTGAATCTCCATGCAAATTACAAGGGTTTACGCTCGAAAACAACATTTTAAAATAAAACGCGGGTGCCTTTTCATTTTTGGAAAAGATGGACTGCAAGAAGAGGGCTGAAAATGCTCCGGCCGCGCCGTTCGGCACGCCGGGGCATTGTATCCGCTCAGTATCCGGCGGAAACCAGAGCCTGCGCGGTGGCTTCGCGGATGCGGTCGCAGATCAGCGGATAATACTTGGCTTTCGGATGCACGTCGTCGCCGGAGCACTCGGCGCGCATGTTGCCGTTTCCGTCGCCTAGAACGGGCGTCAGGTCGAGGAAAAAGACGTCTTTTCCGTTGTCGAGCGTGCGAAGACCGTCGTTCCGCTCTTTGATATAGGAATTCCGGAACACTTTGTCGGTATCCGATTTTTCCTTCGTTACCGGGTAGATGGATTCGACGAAAACGAGAGCGCCCGGCTCCAGCGCCTGGATTTTTTTGATGGCGGAGGAGTAATGCCTTACGAAGTAGTCGGTGTCGGCGGTGCCGAGCTCATTGATACCGAGGTGGATGTAGACCTTCCGGAATTTGCTTTTTTCAAGCGTCTCTTCCAATGTGAGGTTGGAGATGTCGTCTTTTTTCGGATTTTCAAAAAGCTGGTAGACATTCAGGCCCACATGGCAGAAATACTGCGCCTCGTCCAGGTTTCCGTAGTCCATCAGCCCCTCCGTCAGGCTGTCGCCCACGAAGATGGCGTCTTTGAAATATTCCGGCGGGACCACCCCGCCGGCCGGAGCCTGAACCGCCGAATCGGCGGGAGAGACCGGGGGAGCGGAGGAAACCGGCGGGACGGAGGATGCCGGAGTGGAGGACGCCGCAGCCGAGGAGGCCGGGACGGAACTGGCCGGGGCGAAAGACGAGGCCGGAGACGAAACGGCGGAAGAAACCGGAAAAGACGAAGGAACCGAGCCGGGCCCGGAGGACGAAACGGCGCCGCGGGCAAACAGGTGAAGCGGGAGATACCGGGCCGCCACGCCGACGCCCACGACCAGGGCCAGCAGGATATTCATGCAGAGAAGCGGGCACTTTTTCACGAAATTTCTCAAAAGGATCCATCCCTCAGAATTGAAGATATAGAAACGGATTGTTGGCGCTGTTGTGAATGGAGTAGACGCTTGCCCAGAAGAGCACGGTCAGGAGCACGGAAGCGGCCACCCTGTATTTTTCCCTGCCGCCGAGAAGAAATTCCTCCGGCCTGCGCGTAAGAAAAACGCAGCCGGCCGCAAGGTACGGCGCGTACTTCACGGTGTACTGGACCCAGTCGCCGGGAAACACGTTGGTGCCTGCGGAGGCGAACGGGAACAGCCTTGAAAAGAAGACGCCCATGTCCGGAAAGCTGGTGTTGGCGAACAGCATCCATGTGAGAGGGATAAAGAAGAGGACGTAGAGGTGCCCCAGCATAGGCCAGCGGTCCAGCCATTTTCTCAGGAACAGCTTTTCCGCCGCGATGAATACGAAAAGCGAAAATCCCCACAGCACAAAATTCCACCGGACGCCGTGCCACAGGCCGGTGATCAGCCACACGACCAGGAGGTTGCGTATCGTGCGCCCCATGCCGGCGCGGCTGCCGCCCAGCGGGATGTAAATGTAGTCGCGGAACCAGGAGCCGAGCGTGGCGTGCCAGCGGCGGTAGAATTCCGAGATGGAAGTGGAGCCGTAGGGGAAGATGAAGTTGCGCGGCAGGATGAATCCGAACATCCGCCCGATGCCAATGGCCATCAGCGAGTAGCCGTGGAAATCAAAGTAGAGCTGGAGCGTATACGCCCCCATTCCCACCCAGGCGAAGGGCGTGGAAATCGAATCGTAGCCGACCACCGAGAGCTGGTGCCACAGGCCGCCGAGTTTGTCCGCCAGCAGCGCCTTGTAGGCGAGGCCGACCGCGAACATGCGGAAGCCTTCTTCCAGGTCCGGAAGGTGGAACACGGGGTTGCGCAGGTCGGACGACATCTCGTCGTACCGCGTGATCGGCCCTTCCTGCAGTTTCGGGAAGAAGAACAGGAACGTGCCGAACCGCAGAAGAGAGGTTTCCCGCGGGATCTTGTTCCGGTAGACATCCGCCTGGTAGGCAATCATCTGGAATGAGTAAAAGCTGATGCCGATGGGGATGGAGCTGCCGCATTTGAACCACGCGAGCAGCGCCGTGTTGGCCGCTATCGTGAACCAGAACCAGAAGCGCCGCGCCGGACCGGCGGCCATCCTGCCGCTGAAGAGCCCGGAGAGCAGATAGTTGGCCAGCACGTCCGCGGCGAGCAGAACCGTCTGCGCCCAGGAGCCGAGGCCGTAAAAGAGCACGCTGATGCCGAGCAGGACAATGTTTTTATATCGTTTCGGGACCGCATGGTAAAGAATCAGCGCGGCCGGAAGAAACGCGAAAATGAATTTTAAATTGGCGAAGGTCAAGCAGCCCCTGTCTCCTTTCCGAGTGAGAAAATGCGCGGGGTGAAAGCGGGAAAAGGGTTTCGCTGCCCGGGCGACACAGGGAGTGCGGTTTGCTTCCGGCGGAACCCGCTTCCTATTATAGCGGGTCCCGCCGGTAAAATACAATAGTCTTCCGGCATTGTTACAGGACTGTAATCACTGTCAGAGTTTCGGAACAAAATTTTCCAGAG
>DHAI01000001.1:10502-14308 GCA_002397355.1 Ruminococcaceae bacterium UBA4958
CGGCTGCAAAACGAACTTTCCGGCACGGCTTTGCCCGGTTCCGGCGGCGTCAAAACGCCGATGCCGCGGCCGCCGGAGCAAAGATTTTATTTGCCTGCTTGTCCGTCAGCGCGATGTTGAATACCGTTTTGTAGTAGTCCTTCGTTTTGGCCGTGATGTCGACGTCCCGGAACAGATCCGGGTAGACCGTCTTGGCCAGCCACAGCAGCGTGACGGGGGTGTCCACGCCGGGCGTGTAGCTGCGGTACATGCCGAGAGGCATCTTGTAAGCTTCCTTGTGCTGTACGGCGGAAACGGCGCTCCAGTCGTAGCTGCCGATTTTGTTGTTGTACAGATCGTCCGGTTGCGCCGTGTTGAAATTGGTGATCAGGATTTTCTGCGGGTTCCATTTGCAAATCTGCTCCATGCTGACGGGGGCGGATTTCGCGGTCGTCAGCTCTTCGCCGGCGTTGACGGCCCCGACCGCGTCCGCCCACCACTGGCCGAAGAAGTTTTTGCCGGAGGTGGTGATTTCCGCTTCGCTGTACTGGAACAGGAAGAAAATCTTCGTGCGCTTGCTTTCGTCGAGGCCGGAGACGCGCTTTTGGACCAGGTCGTAGGTTTCCCTGCTGTAATCTTCCACGATCTTGCTGCGGTCGTTTTCGGGGAAGATCTTGCCGAGCAGGGAAATCCAGTTGTCCAGCGTCTCGATGCAGTTGTACTGCCATTTGCTGGCGGAGACGCCGACCGCGGCGAAACCCGCTGCGGTCAGCTTCTTGCCGAGCGCGGCGTTCTCCGCGCTGTAAAACACGACGTCGGGCCGCAGCTTCAGCAGTTCCTCCGTGTTGACGTTCGTGCCGTCGATGAAATCGGTTTTTGCGTTGAGGATCTCCGGGTAAAGCTCGGAGAGCAGGCTGTTCTTCGCGGCGGTCATGCTCGGTTTCGCCATGCCGACGATCTTCTCCGCCGAGTCGAAGAAAACGGCGAGGACCGACGGCAGCGGGTAGATGTCGCATACGGCGATGCGCTCGACCTTGCGCGGAATCTTCACGGCGTTGCCGTTGTGGTCCGTCACGGTGACGGTGGAGGAAACGGAGGAGGCCGGCCGGCTGGCGACGGAAACGGCGGAACCGCTGCTTTGGCCTTCGGCCTGCGAGCCGCAGCCCGCGGTGCTGAGGATCCATGCGCACGCTGCCAGCAGCGCGATGATTTTCTTCCCGGTTTTCATGATAGAAACCTTCCTTTGCAGATGAATTGGGATCAGGCGGGGGATTCGGAGCGGTTTTGCGGCGCCCATGTCGTTTTCACGCTGACGCCCGGCAGCATGCCGAGGCGGTGGGAAAGCGCCACGATTTCGTCCGGCGGCGCGTCGAATGCCGCGGTGATGACGGAGGCTCCGCTTTCCCGGCAGGGGATTTCCGTGAGCCCGGTGAGGTACCGCCGGTATTCGCGCAGCAGGGCGCCGACGCGCCCGCCGGACGCGGCGCCGATGCAGATGACCGTGACGGCTGCCGCCCGGGGCGGGCCGTCTTTTCGCCCGGAGAGGCTGCCGCCCGGATCGGTGATCTCCAGCGGGATGATGTCCCGGTAGATTTTCCCGGGTGTTTCCACTTCGCCGATCGCAGTTTTCACGCCGAACGCCTTTTCCAGGTTTTCCTCGGTGACCACCCGGCCGGTTTCGCCGAACAGATAACCGCCGCGGCTCAGCAGCAGGGACTTCGGCGCCCGCGCCAGCGCGTGGGCGGGGTAGTGCGTGTTGAAAACGCAGCACATGCCGTCCGCCGCGAGCCTCGACATGGTGTCGAGCACGATGAGCTGGTTCCTGAAGTCGAGACCGGACTCCGGCTCGTCCAGGATGAGAAGCTCCGGCTCGGCGGCAAGCGCGCGGGCGATCAGGACCATCTGCAGCTCGCCGCCGCTCAGCTCGCTGCATTTCCGGCCGGCGAGCGCGCCGATGCGCAGCTTGTCCATCAGCGCGCGTACCCGGTCCAAGTCGGCCGGCTTCGGCACCGAAAACACGCCGATCCGGTTTGTGCGCCCGAGCAGGACCATCTCCTCGGCGGTGAGGGACGAAAAGACGCCCCGCGCCTGCGGCACATAGGCGACGCGCCGCCAGAACTGCCGGGTCGGGATGGAGCGGATATCCCGGCCGTCCAGCGCGCTTCTTCCGCCGCTCCACCGCAGGAAGCCGGTGATGCAGCGCAGCAGCGTGGTTTTCCCGGCACCGTTCGGGCCGAGGATCGCGACCAGGTCGCCGGACCCGGCGGAAAAATCCAGGTTTTGGATGACCGGGCGGCCTTTCCGGTAGGAAAAGCTGCCGTTTTCGACCGATACTTTCACAGCCGCCCTCCTTCCGAACGCCGCATCAGCGCGATAAAGAACGGCGCGCCGAGCATCGCGGTGAGGATGGAGATCGGGATTTCGGCCGCCGTGGCGCTGCGCGCCACCGTGTCGACGGCCACCAGGAAAACCGCGCCGGTAAAGACGGAGGCGGGTAAAAGCGAGAGGTGGTTGCTGCCGAATTTCATGCGGCACATGTGCGGCACCAGCAGCCCAACCCAGCCGACCTGCCCGCACATCGAGACGCAGGACGCGGTGATAGCCGTTGAACAGAGGATGGCGGCGGCGCGCAGCGCGCGGATGTTCGTGCCGGAGGCTCTGGCTTCGTCCTCGCTGAGCGGCAGCACGTTCAGCCGCCAGCGCAGCAGGAAAAGCACGAGAATGCCGGCGAGGATCGGCGGCGCGCCGAGCAGCAGGGAGCCGTACCCGGCGGAATCGAGGCTGCCCATCAGCCAGTAGGTGATGGAGGGCAGCTTCGTTTCCGTGTCGGCGGTGAATTTGACGAGGGAAACCAGCGCCGTGAACAGGGAACCGATCATGATGCCGGCCAGCACGATGCTGTTGAGGTTCCGCCCGCGCCCCGTGCCGGCGAGCCAGGTCAGAACGACGGCGCAGAGGCCGAAGAGCAGCGAAACGAGCTGCACGCCGATCAGGTCGAGGCCGACCAGCAGGCCGAGCGCGGCGCCGAAGCTCGCGCCCGAGGCCACGCCGAGTGTATCCGGCGTCGCAAGCGGGTTGGAAAAGAGGCTTTGGAACACGCAGCCCGCCGTCGAAAGCCCCGCTCCGGCCAGCAGCGCGAGAAGGATGCGCGGCAGGCGGATCTTCCAGAGCACGGTTTCCGTCTGCGCCGGGAGCGGGCCTTCCCCGGCGAGATGGCTCCAGAGCGAGCGGAGCACGTCCGCCGGGGGGACGGCGATCCGGCCGATGCAGAGCGCCGCCAGCGCAGCCAGCAGCGGCAGGAGCGGCAGCGCGATCTTCCACGGAAGGGACAGGGCCCCGGCGGGCGCTTTCTCCTTGCGGCCCGTCATTCCCGCGACACCACGCCGGAGTAGGCGATCTTCGCGCTGACGCCCGGCAGCCGCCCCACTTTTCCGGCAAGCGCGCTGATGGCATCCTGCGGCGCGTCCACGGCGATGCTGATGATATGGATGCCACGCCTGCGGTAGGGAATGCCCATCCGCCCGACGATGTACCGCCCGTATTCGTGCAGGATCCCGTTGAGGGTTTCCACGGTATCCGTGTTCTCGACGATGATGCCGATCACGGCCACTCTGGTTTCCATCCGCTTTTCCTCCTTCGGTAAAAAACGGGGCCGTATCCCGAAAGATACAGCCCCATCCGAGCGCGCCCGTTTTGGGAGCGTGCTTTTCTTTATCCGTATGGCCCGTTTCTTCCATCTCAATCATCATTTCGATGTCAGAGTAAAACAGTGGTATTATACCATAGGCTCTTTGCAAAAGACAATAGCAAAAAAATAACGAGCGTAT
>DHAI01000001.1:14546-16873 GCA_002397355.1 Ruminococcaceae bacterium UBA4958
GCGGTTTCGGCGGGGAGGGGCATAGGTCGTCGATGGAATATGAACAGGATTGGATTCTGCGTCAGATTCAGATCATCGTGCAGGTCATCGCGCGCGTCGTGTTCCACAGGCAGGCGGTCCGGTACGAGATCGGGGACGAGACGAAGCTGTCCCGGACCGACCTGCTGTACCGGAAGCTTCAGGCGCTTCTGGGTGAAAAAAAGATCTGCGAAGCGGAAGATCTGCTTTTTGACTCGATGGATACGGACGACAAAAAATACCTTGAGCTGGCGCTGGATTTTTACCAGCGGGTGAATTCGTTCAGCGACCGGGAACTGGAGGCCGCCGATTTTTCGAGGGCCGAGGTGCAGGACGGGCTGGACGCGGTCCTGAAACGGTTCGGCTATCAGGACCTTTTGCGGTGAAGCCGGCCCGCGCCGGGCTGGGGGCGCTCACTGCGATACGGTGAAGAGAGAGTAGAAGTACGCTTTTTTTGCCATCAGCTCGTCGAAGGTGCCGGTTTCCTCCGCTTCCCCGTTCCGCAGGACGAGGATCCGGTCGTATTTCCGCAGCAAAGCCTCCTCCAGTCGGTGCGTGACGATGACGCGCGTCAGGCCGGAGATGTCGAGGATGGAGTTCGTTACGGAAAAGGCGGTCGCCGCGTCGAGCGACGCGGTCGCCTCGTCCACGAGGAGGACCGGCGTGCCGCGCAGCAGGCAGCGCGCGATGGAGACGCGTTGGCGTTCGCCGCCCGAGAGGCCGCCGCCGTTCTCGCCGCACTGGTAGCCCGCCCCACGCTCGCGGATGAACCCGGAAAGCCCCGACATCCTCACGGCTCGTTCCAGATCTTCTTTCGCGAAGTCGCGGAACATGGTGATGTTGTCCCGGATGGAGCTGTTGAACACGAAAACGTTCTGCTGCACGATGGAGACAAGGTCGTACAGCGAGTCGGTGCTGACCGAGCGCAGCTCGTTGCCGTCGTAGAGGATCTGCCCGCGGTAGTCGCCGCGGCTCCCCATCAGCAGGTTCAGCAGCGTCGATTTCCCGCTGCCCGATCCGCCGACGACGGCGTAGCTTTTGCCCGCCTCGAACCGGAAGCTGACGTGTTTCAGAACCGGCTTCTCCTTTTCATAGGCGAAGGAGAGGTCTTTGAGCTCGATCGCGTCCTCCAGCTTTTTGCCGATCGGTTTTCCCTCGCGGCGTACGTTCCCGTGCAGCGCGGCGGCCAGCTTGTCGATCAGCGCATTGGCCGCCTTGCGGTTCGCGAGAATCTGCGGCACGTCGGAAATAGGGTTGACGACGTAGTTCATCATCTGCACGAAAGCAAGCACGATGCCGACGGTGACGCCGCGGCCGGAAAGCGCAAGGTAAGAGCCGAAGAGAAACACGCCCATCTGTGCGATGAGGCCGGCGACAATGCCGGTGGCGTGGATTGCGATTTCCGTCCTTCTCCGCCTGCATTTCGCGTCCTGCGCCAGGGCGTTGGCCTGCGCGAACAGGCGGACGATCTCGCGCTCGGCCTTGAAGCTCTTGACCACGGAAAATCCGGTCAGCATGTCTTTCACCGTCGCCAGAAAACTTTCGTTCCGGTCGGAGACCTGTTTTTCCTGCCGGGCGAGCCGGTTCCCCGCGAGCAGGGAGGCGATCACGGGAAACAGGGACAGACCGAAGCCGACGAGCGTCAGGAGCGGGCTGTAGAAAAACATCAGCGCGAAAGCGCCGAAAAACAGCATTAATTCCTCCACGAGAGTGAAAATCTTTTCCAGATAGTTTGTCTCGATGCTCATGGTGTCGTTCGACAGCGCCGAAAGATAAGTCGAGGTGTTTTCCCCCAGAAAGGAATTGATGCTCTTCTTTGCGATCTCGCCGAACGCGTAGTCTTTGTACTGCCGTATCGCTCTCGCCACAAACCGCGGGTGGCAGTAAACGTTGAGCAGGTGCGTCAGCCCTATGACGCCGACGAGCGCCGCGGTGATGAGAACGAGCTGGGGCAGCGTGAAGCGCGCGGCCGCGCCGGAGGCGACGTCGAGGATCTGCTGCATCAGCCACGGGATCAGCAGGCCGCTGAACGCGAAAAGCACGGCCGCCAGCGCGGTTAAGAAAAACATCAGCCGGTTTTTGCGGTAAAACTGCCGTGTAAAGGGTTTCCGCAGCGCCAGTGTTTCCCGGGACAACTTATTTCGCTTTTTCATCGGCGATCTTCCTCCATATCTCCAAAAGCGCTTTGCCGGGGGCTTTGTCTTCCCGGATACAGGCTTCGATTCCCTGCATGGCTGACTCGCCGAAGCCGTCATAGGAGTATTTTTCCGGCCCGCGGTAGAATTTCGTGCGGCGGATGCTGTGGTCGG